>DASWUO010000294.1:0-5710 GCA_036401615.1 Bacilli bacterium
CAAGGAAACCATCGCCAACAATAAAGCCGACACCGACACCAACAAGGAAGCCATCGCCAACACCAACGTCATCAACGTTTGACTGTAAGCCGGCAATATCAGATTGTTCATTGACGCCATCGCCAACAATAAAACCTACACCTACACCGACTAGGAAACCATCGCCAACACCAACGTCATCAACGTTTGACTGTAAGCCGGCAATATCGGATTGTTCTTTAACGCCAACACCAACTCCAAAGGTAACATCACCACCCTTTAAAGTTGAAATTCCATTGGACTATACATATGGATACATAAATGGCTATAGTAATGGAAATGTTGGATTTGATGACCCCCTAACAAGGGAGCAGGTTAGTGCCTCTCTTTTCAGGATATTTAGGCAAGCAGGTACGATCACAGGATACACAAAACCGGCAGTATCCGATTTTACGGATTTACGAACGGATAGATGGTCATATGCACCCCTTGAGTATATGTTCAGTATCGGTGCAATACCTAAAGGTGCAACAGTGAAACCAACCGAGCCCGTAACCAGAGGCGAAATGGCAAAGATCATTGCCATATCCCATAAAATGACTAATAAAACCAGTGTGCTCAAATTTTCGGATTTGCCGAGCACGCACAAGTATTACGATTATGTAAACATGATCGTCAATTATGGATTAGTAAGCGGGTATCCTGATGGAACGATCAGGCCTGATGGGCTTATCACCAGAGCAGAGTACATTACAATGATAAATAAGTTTATCGGCAGAGACGACCGTTATTATGTAGATGGTTTACCCAGCTTATACAAGGATTTGCTTCCTTCCCATTGGGCCTTTGAAGGGATTCAAAGATCATCATTCGGATTCACAACGGAACTTGATATCAATGGATATTTCCAAGTGGACCCCGCTAAGAAAATATCAAAGCTTGAATTCGATAAATAATAATCAAGTTGCAAAAAGTTGAGGTACAAGAGTGGTTCCATTGATAAAAAGGTGTTATATTGAGGAGCATGTAGTCGAATTTATTACTGTTTTTATAGTAATAGAGAATTATTGATGAAATCGCCTGAAGTAAATTACACTTGCTTACGTTGATTTACTCCTGAAGCAGAAAATAGGTCATCATCTTCCCCTTTCCTTTAATCTCAATGGGGCCACGCCCTTCAAAAAGATAACGATCCTTGAGTGCGAGGTAGACGGCTTCGGTTACATGGATTCGTCCGTCCTCACTATGGGACTCCATCCGGCTGGCCAGATTCACCGTATCCCCCCAGATATCATAGGAGAATTTACTGGAACCAATCACCCCAGCCACCGCAGACCCGCAATGAATGCCTATTCGGATCCCCACATCGTTTGGAATACGCTCTGAAATCAATTTAAAAGCGCGGACCATGTCTAACGCCATGTCGACCATGCGCCTGTTGGGGTCATCCACTTTCTGCGGAATGCCGCTTACGACCATATAGGCGTCACCGATGGTTTTGATCTTCTCTAATTGATGGCGGGCAGCAAGCTCGTCAAAGCAAAGAAACACACCGTTGAGAAATTGAATAAGTTCGGTGGGGGTGAGCTTGGCACTTAATTGAGTAAACCCGACAATATCGGCGAACAGGACGGTAACCTCTTGAAAGCTGTCGGCAATTAGCTTCTCGCCATCTTTAAGGCGTTGGGCAATCGAGTCAGGCAGGATATTGAGGAGCAGCCGCTCTGATTTTTGCTTTTCATGGTCGAGCTCGATGTTGGTTTCTTCCAGTTTATGATTGATTTCCGCAAGCTCTTTATTTTTCAACTTCATAAATTTGGATTCTTGTTCAGCTTGCTCCGCTTGGTTGCTAAGACGAATATTATTGAGTTTGGCCTCGGCCTCGCTCTGATCTACTTCATGCTTGATCCTGTGGTATTCTTTGAAATAGTCAAAGGCTTCTTTGGTCTGTCCCTTACTTTCATAGATCGCAGACAGCAGTTGATAGGCGCGCGCCATCTTGGACTTGGCTTTGATCGATACCGCAAGAGCCAGCGCTTCATGAAGAATGGTGACCGCCAAATCCAATTGATCATGATCCATGTGGAATTTGGAGAGGTCCAACTGGGTGGAGATGATCCCCTGCTTGGCATTGTGTCCTTTACGAATCTCCAGGCTCTGCAGATAATAATCGAGGGCTTTCTGATGTTCCTGCTGCAAGGCATACGTATTGGCCAAATCGTTGTAAGCCCGGGCAAGAATCACCGAACTATTCAAATTCCGGAAAATTTCCGCGCCTGCATCCAGATAGTAGAATGCTTTCGGGTAGTCTCTCTGCTCTCGATATACACAACCAAGAGAAATTTTACACCTTGCTTGCAGAAAGGATAAATTTACGGTTTCAAGGATCAGATCCGCTTCAGTTAAATAGGAAAGGGCCGATCCATACTCCTCTACATCCAGATAGCTTGTCCCCAGAAAGAAAAGCCCCCTGGCTTCTTCCGTTCTCAACCCCTGAGCTTGGCTTAACTCATAAAGAAATTTAATAGATTTATACAAGAAATTGAGGATGAAGAGTCGCTACTAGGCAAGACAATTAAAAACATTAAACATGGTGTCTCAATCGCTCAGGATCTTGCTGACAAATATAATTCAGTGGCAGAATGGTGCGGTATCCCGGTGATTCCTAAGCTTTTTTTGAAAAAAATAGGTTAATAATTGCAAGATAATCCAATAGTTGTTATCCCGGCTATTATATAAGAAAATTCACTTACAGAATGATACGGAACTATACCATAATTTATGCCGGTAACGGCAATCGATAAGTTTAACCCATAGAAAATCCTAAATCATTGCGTATACTAGGAAATAGTAATATTTTGTAGATAAACGTCGTTATTCGGGGGCATATATGGACAAGCAACAGGGTGTGTTTGAGGAAATCTTACATAAGAATAAACCGTATCCTGCCAACCAACATACCTCACCCCTACTCCCACAGCAATACAGTGATGCTTTAATCCAGCAAATGATCAAGGATATTAGCCAGAGCTTTCAGAAGCTTGCGGCAGAGGATCATTATGAGAAAATTTTTGATTTAACGGATAAAATACGGCGTATGATTCGAGAACAGGACGAGTTTGAACACGATTTGCCGTTGAAAGCCATACAATTACCGGAATGATTAACGAATGCTGCCGATGTATCCGGAGCTTTTTCTGTCTCATTAGATATGATGACACCCAACTGGATCGATGTTATGCTCGGGTTCATTCTTCTCTGGTAACTATTCTTTTTGAAATATAAATGAAATCAACTATTGAATCAATGGTTTTACCAAAATCTTCTTGTACTTCATGTTCCCATATCCTTATGATATTCCATCCGATGTTCTTATAATGATTAGTAATTACAATATCACGGGTTAAATTCTTATTGAATTTATTGATCCAAAAATCAGAATTCGATTTAGGAATATGTCCATGTGATTTACAAGCATGCCAAAAACACGAATCTATGAAGATAACCACTTTATATTTGATGATGGCAATATCCGGTGTGCCTCTCAGGTTCCTGACATTTTTTCTGAATCGAATGCCATAATGCCAGAGCTCTTTTGTTATCCTATCTTCAAGTTTAGTATGTTTTGATCGTATTGCCCCCATAATTCTGCTTCTAGTTTCCTTGGATACTTTATCAACCATTTCACATTACACTTCCTTTTGAAAGGACGATTAAATAACAATACTAAAAACGATTATCTTGTTCAAAATTAATTTGACAACCGAACATGCATTCCGATATAATAACCATAGTCGTATTAATGTATTTACACAACATTACAGGAGGGTATATGATTAATAAGGAGAAAGTACGCGTTCTAATGAAAGCTCAAGGGATTGGCACCCAAACTGAACTTGCTGAAAAGATGCATATTACAAAAAATCAGTTGTCCGTTTTATTATCTCCAAAATTTGATCCTATTAAAGCTAATACTAGATTATTGTGTAATCTATTGAAAGTGGAAATTAAAGACATCATTAGGGAAAAGCCCGAAAACATGTACTTAGAATTTGATGATTTGGAGGAAGAAACCAAACCTTCTAAATCATTAACAGATCGATACATAGATATTAGGAATGTTGTACCTGATAAGAAATACAATGTGGTTGAATTGTTTGCAGGGGCTGGAGGATTGGCACTAGGTCTAGAGTTGGCTGGCTTTTATAGCTTGGGGCTAGTGGAAGTCGATAAATACGCATGCAAAACACTTAGGGAGAATCGACCTAATTGGAATGTAATTCAAGAGGACATCATAAAAGTTACTGAAAAAGGAATAAAGACTTATTTGCCTGAACCTAATGCGGAAGTAGATTTGCTTTCAGGTGGATTTCCTTGTCAAGCTTTTAGTTTTGCAGGAAACAAATTAGGTCTAAATGATGTTCGGGGCACCATGTTTTAT
The DNA here is from genome assembly GCA_036401615.1 of Bacilli bacterium. Lineage (GTDB taxonomy): Bacteria > Bacillota > Bacilli > Paenibacillales > DASWUO01 > DASWUO01. Next base: position 4,421 of record DASWUO010000294.1, read on the forward strand.
TATTATGCGAAAGCTTTGGAAGAACTTAAACCTAAGATGTTTTTGGCTGAAAATGTTAGAGGTCTTGTAAACCATGATGACGGTAAGACTTTGAGTACCATGATTAGCGTGTTTTCAGAAATTGGGTATACAGTTTCATGGGAAGTTTTAAGAGCTGTGAATTATCACGTTTCCCAAAAAAGAGAACGTCTGGTTATGGTAGGCATTCGAAATGACTTGGTAGGTACGATTAATTATAAATTTCCTGAACCGTATGGCTACATTTTACCATTGCGCGATGTCCTTAAAGATACGCCCAAATCTGAGGGTACCAAATATCCAGATTCAAAAAGAAAAGTATTAGAAATGGTTCCACCTGGAGGATACTGGCGTGATCTACCTGAAGATATTGCCAAGGAATACATGGGTAAGAGTTATTACTCTGGCGGGGGGAGAACAGGAATGGCAAGAAGACTATCTTGGGATGAACCAAGTTTAACTCTAACTTGTTCCCCAGCACAAAAACAAACAGAAAGATGCCACCCGGATGAGACCAGGCCTTTTAACGTAAGAGAATATGCTAGAATTCAAAGTTTTCCCGATTCGTGGAGATTTAATTGCTCTGTTAATAATGCGTATAAACAAATCGGAAATGCTGTACCTGTAAATATGGCCGAGGCCGTTGGAAGATCAATTATCAGAAGTTTAAATCTACTAAATTCATAAGTTGCTTCTTGAAAAGTATTCATCAATCTGTGCTGCCAATTGATCAATTATTTCTTCTAATACTTCAGATGAATCAATTTCGGAGGCGACTTCTCCAATAGCAAACGTAATTCTTTGATAAAAGTTAGCTTCCCCAGTTAACTTATGCCAAAATTCTGATCCCACGATAACAGGAAATTCTTGATTGATTTTTTGATAATGTGTACTTAATTCCTTAGGATTACCATAGAAAACTCCTACTACGAGGTCACTAAAGTTAATGTTTAAATTATTTGTACGAGCCAGATTCTTAATGCCATTAAAGTGGTTCCTAATCGTAATAACATCGTCTCTGTTTATAGTGTTTGGCCCGGCTTTAACCTGGCAATACTTTCTGCGTCCATCTGTTTTATCCACGTACTCTATATCAATTCCTGAAGTAGTAGAAGCGAATCCTTCCAAAACCTTACTGCAGAATTTTTGAAGCTTTGTTCCGAAGGTTGTATTGATCGAAGTTCCTAAAACTCTTGGGTATATTAACGCTTTTGCAATACTTCTTGAATCCCCCTTTCCAGTAAGAAAAAAGGCTTTATAGCTATCTAAAAA
>DASWUO010000295.1:0-2044 GCA_036401615.1 Bacilli bacterium
AAACATGTATCTGGGAATTGCTTGGTGACCATAAACAAGCAGTGATAGGCAAATCTAAGGCTGAGATTATACATGCAATCCAAGAAGAGGGCAAGCCCATGACTGGTGCGGAACTGTCTGTGATTCTCAGTAAAGACAGTGGCACATTGAGATCTACTTTGTCTAGGATGGCTAAAGAAGGATTATTGATAAAGACAGATGGAGGCTATAAAGTCCCTGATTAAAGATTCCCTCAAGTTGGGTCAACGAACAATTGGCTCCTATACATTCATAACCTTAGATAAAGCATCACGTACCCTGTGATCCATCTTGGCTGGCTAATTGCTAGAAGGCTTTTTCTTCGATTCATGGCGGCGCGGAGTGTTCTAATATCCGAATTAATTCTCCTACGCAAGGAAAATACCACGGAAGCGGCGGAATTAATATTTACAGTTATGACTCTTAATATTAATTCCTGTCAGATTCATCTTCCTGATCTTCCTAATTGAGCCTATTGTAATTATATCACAAATAGTACTTTTATGTATCATTTATTTAGTACTCTGATAGGTATTACTGTCATGAAATTCATTCCTTACACTTGTCCTATGAAAGGACGTGCATGGATGTCTGGTCGGAATATACTTCAATTAGTCGGTCAAAGAATAAAAGATATTAGAAAATCCAAAGGTCTTTCTCAAGAAGCTCTCGCAGAACGCGCGGGATTTCAAACCTCATATATTGGTGCTACTGAACGAGGAGAGAGAAACCTTTCGATCGTCAACCTTACAAAAATTGCAGAAAGCTTAGCTGTAGAATTGAAAGTAATATTCGACTTTGATACTGAAATATCTGAAATTGGGCACAGTCTAATGCTCAACGAACTTGTTATGATGTTGAAACATCGACAAGAAGGGGAGTTAAAAGCTCTCGTTAATATCCTAAACGAACTATTCCGTACGTATTTACCAAAGTAAACGGGAATTATAAATGGCGCTCTTATAGAGCGTTTTTGGCCTGAGCATAATTCGGGGTAAAATAAAAAAACTGTCCTACTCTTCTACCAAAGGTAAAAAAAGTATTTTTCAATTGCTAGATGCTATAGCAAACGCTATAATTTTATAGGAGGTGCAGGTATGACAATAGATAAAATAGTTAAATCAATACGTGCTTTACTACGAATAACTCAAGAAGAACTTGCGCACCATTTAAATATTAGTTTTTCTACCATTAATAGGTGGGAAAACGGTCATACGGTCCCAAGTAAATTAGCTAAAATGAAACTTATAGAATACTGTATCCAAAAAGAGGTTGAAAACGAAGTTATAATTGAGCTTCAAAAATTATAAGTCGCTAATACCACCAGAACTTTAATTATAAGGGGATAAACTATGGCAAGAGCAGACTTATTAAAGAAATTGTTTAGTAGTTATAAACACGAGGATAAAGAAGATTTTCATAAAATAGCAGCAAGTATTATTGAGGATGAGCGGAAGAAAAATCATGGCATATTAGCCGATGAACTTCACATGATCCTGTTTAATGGGAGTAATACTTCACATCGTAAAACACAGAATTTCAATAAACCATCTGTTCCAAAGGATTCAGATAAAGATGTTTCGCTACTTGAAGTAGTATATCCTGAGAAAAACTTTGCTGATTTAGTTATTACACATGAAAAGAATGAAGTATTAGAATCAGTTATCCGTGATTTTTTGAACTGGGATATCCTTGTAAGCAATGGTGTTCATCCAAGTAGAAGAATTCTATTTTATGGTCCACCCGGATGTGGAAAAACCCTTTCTGCCCAAGCTATTGCTGGAGAATTAGGGATTCCAATGATATATGTTAGATTTGATGCAGTTATATCATCTTTCTTGGGAGAAACAGCAAGCAATATTCGCAAGGTATTTGAATTTGCTAAAAATGATAATTGGGTTATTTTCTTTGATGAGTTCGATGCCATTGGAAGGAGTAGGAACGATTCAACTGAACATGGAGAAATCAAGCGAGTAGTCAATACATTCTTACAGCAATTAGACAATTTCAAGGGTCGATCTTTAAT
>DASWUO010000296.1:0-8738 GCA_036401615.1 Bacilli bacterium
CTAAATTGATGTTAGACTTTTTAGTGGACACACCTTAAGGAACAACCTTTATAATAGATATTATTATTAATAAGGACGAGGTGTGTCATGAAAGAGCAACGTGAAAGTTATGATGAAGAGTTTAAGCGTAAGACGATCGAGCATATGGAAGCAACGAATAAGAAACCGTTTGAAATATCACGAGAATTAAGTATTCCTAAAAGTACCTTAAGTCGATGGATCAAACAGTATGGATCTGGTTCAGTGAAGAACCAGACACAGGTATTTGTAGATTATGAACGACTGAAGAAATTGGAACAACAAACCCGAGAACTTCAGGAGGAAAACGAAATCTTAAAAAAGGCGATGCACTTCTTCACAAAAGACCGGCACTGATTTTTCCGTTTATTTATAAACACCGCTTAAAGTACCGTGTCCAGAAGATGTGCAAGGTTTTGCAAGTATCCACAAGCGGTTATTACAAATGGCTAAGGCGTGAACCCATTGCCCGTGAAAAGCGTCGGGAAGAGCTTAAAAAACAAATTCAACATTTTTACTACCACTTCAAACGACGTGCAGGAAGCCCAGCCATCACGGCTGCAATTAGGGATAAGGGGAACGCCGTATCTTCCAAGACCATTAGCCGTCTCATGAAAGAGATGGGATTGAAGTCCATTGTTGTACGGAAATACAAGGCAACCACCAACTCCAAGCACACGATGCCTGTACATGACAATATTCTCAACCAACAGTTTAAAGTCCTTGCCCCTAATCAAACATGGGTATCGGATATTACGTATGTGGCAACGGGAGAGGGCTGGCTATACTTGGCCAGTGTCATGGACTTATTCTCACGTAAAATTGTAGGATGGTCCATCGGATCCCGAATGACAAGGGAGCTGGTCATCGACGCACTGGATAAGGCCTACAAGCACCGAAGGCCAGCTCCAGGCTTAATCCATCATTCCGATCGAGGTTCACAATATGCTTGCGGTGATTACCAAGAACGCTTAAAAGCTTACGAGATGATCGGCAGCATGAGTCGGAAAGGCAATTGTTATGACAATGCCTGTATTGAATCATTTCACAGTACATTAAAGAAAGAACTCGTATACCAAACAAAATTTAAAACCCGTAAACAAGCCATGAATGCCCTTTATACCTACATCGAATTTGATTACAATCGTCTTCGACTTCATTCAACTTTAGGGTATAAGACTATCCACCGATTTGAACAGAAATATTTTGAAAAATGGATAGCTTAAATTTCAGGTGAGTTCCTTAAATTAGTGTGCACTCTATTGACAGAACATCAATTTTGCTCAAATAAAGCACCGTAGTTCCGTGAAACTAAAATTATTATTCTTCTTCTAAAAATAACGCCTTTGGGTTCCATTAAGCTTGACTTTATTATAACAACTCAAAAAACCTTCCCCTTAATCACCTCACTCGAAGGGAGGCCATTAACAAGAAGGTCTGTCAGAGGTTGTTAATCATGCGCATTCAAATCTTTAATTCCCCAAGTTTAATTAGTTCAACAACGGCCTGAGAACGTCCCTTCACATTTAACTTCTGCATAACATTGGAAATGTGGTTTCGCACGGTCTTTTCGCTGATGAACAGCAACTTGGCTATGTCTTTGGTTGTCTTGTCCGTGACAAGCAGTTCAAATACTTCCCTTTCACGGTTCGTCAATAGAAACTTGCTCTTAAAATCGCTACCCATCAATAGGTGTCACCCCTCCTTGCTCGGGCTTTTATATGGGTTTACAAGGTTAAGGGATACAGTCAAATCTATAGTATGAAGTGCGGCTGGGTTTGGTGCGGTATCTTGGAAAAATAGGCTGTTAATATTAAAGAAGGCACCCTTCAAAGGGCACCTTTCTGTATTTGTTTTGTGTAAAAACTATCTGCTCATATTTCCTGTTCCACCAGTACCATCCATACCCGCATTAGTCGGGAAAATGCGGTTCACCATATCATTAAACTCAATGATAAGCCCCCGGATCGGTCTGCCTTGCTGAGCCGTTTGGGCAAACCCCCTCATTCGGGATACAAAGTCTGGATTAGCGGAAACATATACATTATTCACATTAGGATTCATCCTGCTGACTTGTTTGCCGATACGTTGTTTCATTCTGTTCGTAACCTGGCTTCCCATCATTCGGTTATTCTGCATCATCGTATTGTCCATGTTGGGCGCGCCCTTCATGTGATTATTCCTGGCACGATCACCCAGGTTGTTCATACGCTGATCTTCCAATACAACGGCGACATAAGCATTGTTTTCCGTCAAGACCACCGTGGCCGAGCGAATACCCTTCATGGCGGCAATTTTGTTCGCCGTCATTTCACTCATTTCCATCCTAGTATTATTGTGCTCACTTGTTACATTATTGCCCCTGCGATTATCCCAGCGGTTGAAGTTCAAACGATTCATGTCCGTAGCATTCCCGCGCAGGCGCTGGTCCATGTCCAGATTGTTGTTGGTCATTCGCGGCCTGACGTTGTTGGGTTGAATCCCTTCATTATCCCCGTTGCCTGCCCGATTGGTACATCCGGCCGCGGTTAGAGATCCCAGCGCCAAGGCTCCGCAAAGCGTCAGCTTCAGCATATTGTGTTGTAACATCTTCATCCTCCATTCTTCAACCTAATTATAAAAATATCCACTGCCTTAGGATTGATTTCTGGAGAAGAATTCATACGAACCATTACCTCCCAATAAAATGCTGGGTAAACATCTGGCCGCACATGCCGCCGTTCACTATGCCTATGCCAATTTCGGTAAAGCCTTTATTCATAATATTAGCTCTATGCCCGGGAGAATTCATTAACGCCTCGTGCGCTGCTTCCACACTTTGGTTGCAGGCAATGTTCTCTCCCGCCGAAGAGTAGGTGATGCCAAAGTTTTTCATCATTTCAAAAGGGGATCCATACGCCGGAGACTGATGGGAGAAATAATTGTTATCGATCATATCCTGGCTTTTGAATCGGGCTACCCGGGAGAGCTCTAAATTTACTTTCAAAGCGGTTAACCCTTCTTTGGTGCGTGCAGCATTGACAAGATTGACCATCTGCTGCTCGTCTGCACTAAGCTGCGGAACTCCCGTTTGCTTCGGTATGGATGGTTGCGGTTCGGTTCGCGGCGGCTTTACCGCCGGAATTTTGGCTACTTCATAGGCCCATAATAATGATTTTAAAGTTTGGTCATTCACAGCTCCTGTTATGGTCAAACCATACGTTCTTTGAAACAATCGAACCCCATTAACCGTTTGCGTTCCATAGATTCCATCAATTCCCCCTGGATAATACCCAAGCGATTTCAGCATGGCCTGAACGGCATATACATCCGGTCCAACGGCCCCTTTGCCAAAGGCGGAAACGGTCGAAACGATTCCTGCATTCAGCACCAAACATAAAGCAAGGATAACCACAAACCTGTAAGTTCGTGTTGACATTATAGTAAATCACTCCTTAAGCACAAAATTTTTCTATTCCAAGGCTTAAGGTTATTATGTCCAATTCTGCAATTATTCCTCACAGCAGTCGAGAATATTTTGTAAGAGAGGCTTGTCCAAATCGAAACTCTAGGAATCAGGCTACGGTCAGCTTTCCTGCTGCAGCAGGTAGGAAATCACTTTCTGCTTGCTCTCTTCCAGTGTTTCCAAATCTGTTTCCAACACAAGATCGGGGGAAACTGGCTCTTCAAAAGGGTCAGAGATTCCAGTGAAATTAGGAATTTCTCCTTTAAACGCTTTGCGGTATAATCCTTTCACGTCCCTGCGAATACATTCCCGCAGCGGACATTTTACATATATTTCTGCATAGGTTTCAATATTCCTTCGGCATTCTTCTCTCATCTCACGATAGGGGGTGATGAATGAAGCAAGGACCACCACCCCGTTTCTTGTCAGCAGGTTGGCTATATAAGCGGCGTTTCTTACGTTTTGCTTGCGATCCTCATAACTGAAACCTAACCGGCTGTTGATGTTTTTTCGCATTTCATCCCCATCCAACATCTCAACGGACATTCCCATAGCGGATAATTCCCTCATGACCTCTCTGCAAATCGTTGACTTGCCGGAGCCGGACAACCCATAAAACCAAAGGGTGATCCCTTGTCTGCTCATATGAAAACTCCTTACCAATCATTATTTTTTTCGTATCCTGTACGAATTAGAATAGGTCCCGCGACTTGTTTAAAGACAGTTTTCACTTCTTCATCGAATTCTGTTTTCCAACTCCCTATTTTACCGGATCGAAAGGTGGCCGATTGGGTGCTGTCGATATTTGCTTCCATTAGCCTTGCCATCTCACTATTTGAAACCGGCGGGGTATAACCTTCCCATAGATAGTCAACAATGCGGTTTATTGTCCGCCGCCGGAGCTCTCTTGATGACATCAATTCTTCAAAGGTGAGATAGAAAACCTCCGGGTGGTTGATCCAAGGATGAAACCTCATATGCCACTCGGCAATGTTCGGGTATTTTAGAGCAGGCGTGTTCATGCCGTTGATGAATAACAGAAACCGTTCTTTGAAGGTTTTCAATCGAACCAGTTCACTGTACATCGGATGGTGCGCATACTTCATTACAACATAGTAAGTGTAAGACACAACAATATCCCTTAAATCACGCGAGATAAACAGGTGTTTCATCTTTAGTTTACGAAGCATATCCGCCCATTCGGGAGAATAGTAGACATGGCCGAAAACAAATTGGTTCGGCTTGATTTGACTTAATTTCTTAAAGTTTACTCCTCCATCCGCTGGAAATCCTTCGAAGAAGGCGAATTGGGGATGAAGTTGAACCTTAGGCATGCCCAAAAGAATTTGTATGATGAGATTGGTGCCGCTTTTGGGTGCAGAGTTCATAAAAAAGGGCGGAAGCTGATCAGCATACGGTTGAATCATGGCGAAGTTTCCTCACTTTCCTTAAAAAAAATAGTTTTATTATATTGTATGTATGAAAATGAAAGGCCGATTGGACAAACATCTTTAGGGGCAGAAGTATATTTTTATTAAAATAAGGTCTCAATCAAACCCTATTGAAAAAACTATCACCACAATTCTGATTTAAGCTCCCTTTTAGACCTTAGGTATTCAAGACATCGGAAAAATGAGAGGATTTTAAAACAATTGGTTCCTTTTTGGACCTTATATGGCCATAACCTCTCGAGCCACATTTCATAGGGACTTTTTTGAACCTTAAAAAATCTATAATTTCCTATGCAATCAAAAAAAGCCGTCGAGAAACGACCGCTCCATAGTTCGAATTCTAGTGCTTGCCCTGTTTTAAACGGGGATGCATCCAAGGGTTAGCCGGGTTGCCGCACTTCTTTTTTTTAGGCAAATGAATTTCTGCTATCCGATCAGCAAGCATTTTTTGATAGCCGCTGATCACAGCCATATTTCCCAATAATTCCTCGGATATTTTATCCGATGAACCGACAACGTCCGACAGGCTTTCCATAATTCTGGCCAGCGCTTTTTGGCTTCTTGCCAATGACTGGAGAATGTCCAATTTAATTTCATTCTGTTTCATCTGCTGTTTGGACCAAGCATCCATTACGAATCCTCACCTTGATCGAAGAGACTGCCAAATCTTCCTCCTGCGGAAGAGTCCTCTTGATGTCCCAAAATCACTTTCAGGTTTTTACCTAAGCCATATTCCAATTTGGTCAAGCCGCCAATGACGGCGACCAATTGTTCGTGTATTTCAACAGCCTGTTTCACATGCTCCCCATGGTCGGGATAATCCGCCGCTTTCACATGGCGGCATAGCCAATTTCGCGATTTCTCCGCTTCCATTGCCTTGGCTTCAAGGATGGCACAAATATGAAATTGTATATCTGATGTGGACTCGAGCATTTTAAGAAAGGATACTTCTCTAGTCATCTGATTTTCCCCTTAGGTTATTTATTCTCCTTCGTTGCTTGGGATCAACTCTTTCATTACATGGCTTAGATTTTCAGCTATCGCCTCCTCGAACTCGGCAAGGCCGATTAAGTAAGAAGTAATGTTCTCAGTGATCAGCATGGAGTTTTTGGAAACCTCCTCTAAACCTTTGAAAGAAATCTCCATATCGGGAAGTTGTGTAATTAGATTAGCCAGATGGACCACCATATCCCTCTTGGCTTCCAGAATCCTGGCCATTTCTTGATGAGAGTTGGCCATATGCTTAATGGTGGATGTCACCTGTTGTTCCAAATAAGCCGCCTCCATTCATTGTCCAATTTCCAAATTACTTCTAGCTTCTCACATCTAAATAGCATATGCCTTTTTAATAATAGTGTGAATATAGTGCACAATGGCGGGTTTCCTGGGAAAAGCTCACAACGTCTATCGACTGCTCATATGATAATGAAACAAACTATATGGAAAGAGGGTTTTCCAAGATGAAACTCCTGTTTGCTTACTTTGTGCCGAGCGGAGGGATGGAAACGTTAAACCGCACCCGCTGCCGCGAATTGCAGAAGAGGGGGATCATCTGCCACCTGCTATATGCTAAGAGTGGTGCCGGTTTACAGAATAATCTAACCGCTATTCCCACCCATATAACTGATAACGATCATGCTATCAAACATCTGCTTCAAACTGAACGGTTTGATGCGGTTATCGTGAATGCTAACTTTCCCATGATGGAGAGAATCCGCCAATTCGGCTTCGCGGGACCCGTCATTTTTGAAGTTCAGGGCCTTGGACAGCAGGCACAGGCTGTCCAAACGATGACACAGGCCAGCCCCTATATCCGTTCCTTCTGCAATGCTGCATTATACCCGCCAACCTCACACCTTAAGCAGCTCTTTCAATCCTTCTACCCTAATCTTAAGAAATACTGTTTTCCAAATATATTTGACAGCGATCAGTTTACCTATCGACAACATACGATAAATCCGTCTCCCATCTTAGGATGGGTTGGAAGAATTGAAGCGAATAAAAATTGGAAAAGCTTTTTGGAAATAGGCTACTGGATGATCCGTTCCAATCCTGCAATTCGACTGTGGTTATTTGAGGATGCCAACATTTATATCCAGGAGGAAAGGGTAGTTTTTGAACAAATGCTGCAGGTGTTAAACCTAAACCCCAAGCTTACCTTGTTTTCCAACGTACCTCACGGACAGATGGCTGATTATCTCTCGAAAATCGGCGATTCCGGGGGATTTCTCTGCTCCACCTCCATATTGGAAGGCTTCGGTTATGCCGTTGCCGAAGCCATGAGCTGCCGGTGTCCGGTCTTATCAACCGATTCTGACGGGGTAAGAAGCTTTATTGTCCACGATAAAACCGGCAAATTTTACCCTCATGGCGATATCCATAAAGCCGTAAACCAAGGTCTTGAGCTGATGAATCATGCCGCCTTGCGTAATACAATCAGGGACGATGCACAGCGGCATATCCGCAGCAGCTTTTCGCCGGAGCAATATTGCCGGAATTTTATGAATATGATGCATGAGTTGGGTGTTTAGAGTTTGGACAATATTATCACCGGATCGTCACTAAATTCGCATGGGTGTATAACCCAACCGTTTCTCCGTACCTATTTTTCGTATAAATCGTAATGGATAAAGGGTGAAAGAGCGTAATATCCGTAAAAAATTGCAGAAATAAAGAATCCACCGGTACAAGCAAATCTCGCAAAACTACTAGGGAGTCCGGGTTTGGAGGAACCGCAAGATGATTCAGATGCTCCAAAAACAACATGTTCACCGTATAACCATGGGTTAAAATATCAAATTCCGGTTCGCCCAAATTTTGAATATGAATGTCGATAGAGCGGATTAGCCGGGATCCGGGGGCGATGAAGGGGTTTTGAACAGGGGGTAAATATAGAATTGCCATAGCCGCGCCTCCTTGTTTGCTTCCTTTGCTTCATTCTATGTCTTCTAAGGTCACACGGTATGGACAGTTGGATAATCCAATTCGAGGCAAACAGAATATGATAGACTATGCAGGAATAATAGAAAGGAGAAACTCATGAAAATTCTTCTGGCTACATATTGGGAGCTTCCCCATTTAGGCGGGGTTTGGCCTTTGATGCTTCAGCTTAAACAAAGCCTTGAAGCAAGAGGACATGAAGTTGATATATTAGGCAATAGCGATCAAGCGTATCATATGCTGTTTCAAAACCGCTATTTCTATAAGCAGCAGGTGCTTCCCCTGCTTATGTCGAAGCTGACCCGCACGAATCTTGGCGTAAGCCATTGGATAACCACGACAGAAGCCAATCGTTGTGCCATGGAGCTGGCCGCCGTGTATTTCGGTCTGGAGAAATATGACCTCATTCATACGCATGATGCCTTATCATCAAGAGCGCTTTATCGCGTAAAACCGTCCAACACTCCGCTTGTGGCAAGCCTTCACGGGTCTTTGGCGAGAGAAATCATGCTCATTGTAAAATCCAGCCAGGATGCCGCTCACCAACAGCAGACAATAAACCTGTGGAAATATTACAGAGCCATCGAATACCACGGTGTCTTATCTTCGAATAAAACGGTCGTTTCCTCCCATTGGCTTAGAAATATACTTGTCGATGAATATGGCATACCTGACAAAAAAGTTACGGTTTTCCCTTACGGCATGGATATTCCAGAGTTCTGCCAGCGCATGCAGGAGCCAATAACTATAAAACGGCCCCCTGATAAGAAGGTTATTATCTTTACAGGCCGTCTTGTTTATTTAAAAGGGCTGGACTTCTTGTTATATGCCCTTGCCCGCTTGAAAAAATCCCGTCAGGATTGGGTTTGTTGGGTTGTTGGCAG
>DASWUO010000297.1:0-5079 GCA_036401615.1 Bacilli bacterium
GCTGGTAATACGGTTAAAGACGATATCGTTCCAGGCTGCATTAAGATCCCAGCCCTTTCCGTCCCCGTTGGCTAAGTAGAGATAATCGTCATTTGACCAAGCGGAAGGCCACAAATCTCCATCGCTGTTGGTATTATACCCATCGCCTTCCTCAACAAAGGACGTTGCGAAAAATGTGCTTTGCGCAGGAACGATAGCATAAGCTTGTCCCGCCAGTATTGAGAAAATTAACATACATGAAAAACATAGGGTTAAATATCTTTTGAACTTTCTTCTTGGATTTGACATTATAAAAGTCTCCTTTCTACTTAAAACCCACAATAAACCGATGAGTTTATTGTGGGGCCTGCAAGATATAATTATCGCCTTCAGCAGTTCTATCGATTACGATAACGGGAATATGATTTTATTATTGGTAAAACACCTGCAGCTCAGCAATTGTAGTAAATTTCTCTGTTCCGCTGGTTGCTCCAATAATTCTTACACCGTCACCCCATGTATCAGAGAATGTGAACGTATACGTTTTATATGGATTCGCGGTGCTGTCATACGGATACGCAGGAGATACGGTGACGCTGCTAACATCTACCCAGGCAAAGTTTTGTCTGACCTGCACTTTTAACCCGCTGCTGAACCAACCGCCATCGGAAAAGGAATTACCGGAGACGTAGACGACCTTATTGATGTTATATGGACGCGACCACGTATATCCCCAAAAGCTTTGTGTTTTGGCCTCTCCGTTCCAGTCATCTATATTGGCATTTGTAACGCCGTCATTAAGAGCCCATGGATTACCTTGGTGAAAACTATTTCTAGCCATCGGCGTCTTGTCCTGACCGTTAACGGCCAAATTGTTCGTGCTGCTTCTTGCATTAGACGGGGTTAGCGTTGAATCATATTTGGTAACCCACAGTGGTCTGAGAGAGAATTTATAGTTTGTTACGGAGCCGCTCATAAATGTGTTGGCATTCAACCACATTTTCTTGCCGTCTGCGCTAATATACTTAGATGGCATCACTGTGGTGTATCCGCCGTTTTTAGTGTCAGTCCAAGGAGAATTATAAGATCCGAAATCTTTGGAAAGGAATTTTTTCCATGGTCCCCAAGGTGCGGGAGCTTCATAGAATTCAAAGGTATACTCCGACCAGGAAAGATAGATATACCTGTTCATCGCCCGGTTATAGGTTACGCTGCCCTGTGATATGATCGTCATATCCTTAATATCGGCACTGTCAAAACCGGCAGTTACAGTTTGATACACTCTGCTGTCATCCTGCATGATCGGCATTTTGGCGCCTATATTCCCACCTGTGGACCAGGATTCCGTACCCCCGGACAAACCGCCTGTCCAGAACTGCCATTTCGAAATATCCTGCACATTATCGGTAGCTAATATTCTGGCTAAATACAACTTAGTTGGGTCGGTTACGGCATTATTAAACGAGTCGCGCCAGTTATAATCCGTTGCATAGGCGTAAATATAATTGTCCCACGTGGTATTCGGATCATTGTCCACACCGTCTTTACCCCAATCCAGGAAGTAGATTGTCGTAAATACGTAATTAGGAAACATCGGAGTCGAGGTATTCCATGTCCAAGTTACCCCTTTGTCTGTGGATTTCAAAATCGTTGCATTTGGAGCATCATTAAACGCCGGACCGCCGGGGCATCTGTTTAAATCCTGCACAGCCATCCACAATGTACCGCCGCGGGATGTAAGACCTGTCGGTTTTCTGTTGTACGCGGCTGAATTATCCGAGCACTTTGTAGTATTCCATACTGTACCCATACTGTCTTTAATCCTCGTTCCAGCCAGATTGGCACTGTCCGGGTGGCCGCTGGTAATTTTGTTGAAAACGATGTCCTTCCATGTTCCGGATGTTGTATTAAAACCCTTTCCATCCCCGTTGGCTATATACAGATAATCGTCGGTTGACCAAGCGGAGGGCCACAAATCTCCATCACTCTTTGTGTTATACTTATCTCCTTCCTCCACAAATGTTGTTGCGAAAAATGTGCTTTCCGCAGGGACGACAGCATAAGCTTGTCCTACCAACAAAATCGAGAAAACCAACATACAGGAAATACATACGGCTAAATACCTTTTGAACTTTCCTTTTACAATTGTCATAACATTTCTCCTTTTCCCTTACATTATATACATCACTCTTCCGGACACAGCAGCTGCATTGAATCACATCCCTATCCGCTGTTGACTCATGCCGCAAGAGAAAATGCCGCCATCACTGCTGCTGTTTATTGCTTCAAGGCAGCTTGATTTCCTTTATATATCCGGGCAATTCGTCTTTCATAAATTGGTTTAACAGGCTCTCGCTTAATCCTTTGCGAATATCTTCTTTAGACTCCTCTAAAGTTTTATCCGGTTGTTGGATATTGTCATAAACTGCTTTAATCTGCTCTTCCGAAACCACCACATGTTTAATAATTCGTATATTTGTCAGATATTCCAGCAAATCGCTTTCAGTTAAATTCAGTGCTGTTAAGCGCTCGTTATACATTTCTGGCGTTTCCTGCGTATTGAATTCTTTGTAGCTGTCCAGATCCTTTTGTGCTGTAATAATGGCTTGCTTCTTTACTGCTTCATCCGCACGCAAGGTTAGTATTTTTGTGGCAATTAAATGGTTTAACATATAAAGCCGATAATCCGACTGCCTCTCGTACCTTATATATCTTGGATTAAAGAATCTGATCAAGTCTAAATAGGAGTCCAACTCATCGTTCCATACCGCTCCGTCATTAAGGACAGCCACAATTCTTTTACCTATCCAGATGGTTCTGTTCTTCTCATCCCACTTGACTTCTTTTCCCAGAGCTTCACTAACAAACCGGATGGGCACATAGGCTTTATTCTGATAGATAAACAGTTCTCCTGCCGCCGGATTATTTTCCACACCGTCCAACATGACCTTTAAATTATTGAAATATACTTTAATCGATGTGCTGGATGTAAAAGCTACAGAAGTGGTCAGCATGATTCCAATTAAGATTCCCAGTGCAAGCCCTTTCAATTTAACCTTCATTGTTGGTCTATTCCTCCCTGCAGTAAGTTGTGAATGTCGGCTCCATCTTGATTCTCCTCCTCCTTATTCCAAATATAAACCATAGAGGAGCTGATTATAATGGGATATAATTAAGAAGAGTGGATAATATTCGGAATGATGATAAAACCCATGAATATCTGAAAATAATCCACCTATCTAAATTTATTCCGATTACAAGCAGCCTGCCTTCTATTTATATTAAAGAGAGTAAGCAAGGTGGCTTCTCTATCGAAAACATTTTATTAGCAGAGGGTCATAGATGATATAATGAATAGAGTGTGATTATGTACAGTATAGATGTACCAAGGAAAAGGAAGGGGATTATGCGATTCTTATCCACTAAACGTATGGGTTTAAAAGAGAAGTTGCTGCTGTTTTTTATCCTTTTTATACTTGCGCCTATTATTACGGCGGGGATTTTCTTTTATATCAGCTCCGAAAACTATGTAGAGGACAGGATCCACAAAGAAACCTTTCAAACGCTTTCCCTGTTGAAGCAGAATGTTGACCGCCTGCTGACAGGCTACGAAAGTCAGCTGGTAAGTGTCTATGATCAGGAAGAGATCATCAAACAGTTAACCGGCAAGGAAGCGCCGTCGTTAGAGCAAGGTTTGGATGCGGAAGGGATACCTGACAATACGGTCAACCGTTATTTGCGCGATTTTGTGCGGGGCAAGGATGACATTGAATCCATTTACATGTTCCCCTTAAAGAAGGGCAATTTTTATTTTTATGATTATAAAGGAGCGGGGTTATTTAAGGAACTGTATGACCATAACCCGGATTGGAACCGGTTGCTTCAAAAAGACACCAAAGGCGCGATTTGGTTTCCTGCCTATTCCATGTCTCCCAATCAATATTATTCGAAAAATACCTACTATATTATGCTGGGCATGCAGATTCGCAACATCTTTGATGTGCTGAAACCGATTGGGACCATCATCATGAATTTGAAAATCGATGCCCTTGACCGCATAGCTGAAAGCGTCCGGGTAAGTTCAAACGGCTTTTTATTAATAGCCGATGCTTCGGGAAATGTGATATGGCATCGAAATTCGGATATTATCGGGTTAAATTATGGGAGCTTCTCCTTTTTTCAAACCATTCGCGGTACGGGTGTTCATTTTAATTCGCAGGAATTAAACGGGAAGTTATATAAAATATCGTATGTTCAATCGGAATATAATCAATGGTATTATATTTCTTTTATCCCGCATCCCGATTTATTGTCCGAGACGTCTAATTTAAAGAAATTTATTGCGCTCATTCTCGTCATAAGCGGGGTTATTTTCTCCCTGCTGGCCGGATTAACGACGTTGTATATTACAAAGCCGCTTCGGCGCATGGTGTTGGCTATGAAAAGCATCAATAAAGATAATTTGCAAATTCAATTTAATCCGGAGTCCGGGGATGAAATTGGCGTGCTGCAGCACGCATATAATAACATGAGCAATAAAATCGGCCGTCTTGTGGAAGAGGTAAGAACGGGCACGATCAAGGAGAAGGAATCCGAATTAAGGGCGATTCGGGCGCAGATTAACCCGCATTTTTTCTATAATACGCTTGACACGATTAATTGGATGGCCATAGAAAAGAAGGAAAACGAAATCAGCAGCATGATTACAGCGTTAAGTGATATCCTGCGCTATGCGATCAAGCCAGGGGAGGTTACGGCGACCATCGAAGAGGAAATGGGATGGGTGCAGAATTATGTTTATGTGCAGAAAATGCGCTATGAGGAACGGTTTCATGTTAAATTCAATGTAGATGAACGAACCTTAAAATGCCTTATTCCCCGGCTTCTGCTGCAGCCTTATATCGAAAATGCGATCCTTCATGGACTGGAAGATGTGGAAGAGGGCGGAGTCATTCAAATCGTCATTCGCCTGGATGAAGAATTACAGAATATTGTGATGTCCATATCGGATAACGGCAAGGGGATGGATGATGAAACACTGCGTCTTATCCATGAGAGGCAAAGCAACAGCATCGGCATCTATAATATGGATGATCGTTT
>DASWUO010000298.1:0-1652 GCA_036401615.1 Bacilli bacterium
GATAAACCGCTCCAGGCCAAGATACTGCCCAGTACCGCGCATTTCCAAATTATGGGTGACTGATCGAGGAATTGGCTGATGGCATAAGCACCTAAATTTATTTCAAAAAAGCCTGTTAAGATATGTTTGAACGATTCTAAGGGTAAACTTAGGGTTAATACTTGCAGGATGACGGAGAATATAATGATGTAGCCGCCGATCATTAATAAAGTTTGAATGGAAGAGGATACACCATCGCCAAGGAGTTTCCCAAAAGACCTGCCATCTTCAAAGCGGGCTTTCTCCATTGCCTGAAAACAGCGGTTAATTATGGATGTTTTATTAGGTTCTTGCACAACAGGATTCGATTTATTATCACTTGAATAAATTCTTGTTAAAAGTCCGACCACAAAAGCAGAGAGATAATGTATGGAAAGTACGATTAAGCCCAGTGCCGGATTATGAAAAAAACCAACAGCCACAACGCTCATAACAAAGACGGGATTCGACAAATGGGAAATACATAACAGCCTCTCGCCTTCATTGCGACTGATTAATCCTTGGTTTCTTAGCTTGGCGGTTACATCCGCTCCTGCCGGATAGCCGGCTGTTAACCCAACAGCTGCGGCCCAACCACTGATCCCAGGCAATTTAAATAGCCATTGCATGGCAGGTTCTGTCAGCACGCCGAGGAAATGTGCGAAACCATAGGCTATCATAATTTCGGATGCTACAAGAAAGGGAAGTAAAGCCGGAAAAACAATTTTCCACCATAGGGTCAACCCATATAGAGATGCGTTAAAGGCTTTGTCCGGATAGATCATAATGAATACGACAAAGACAGCTGCAGCGGCCCCCATGGTCAATGTGATGAATCTGCTCCCAGAATTTAGTGCCAAGTGCCCACAACCCCTTTTTAACATGAAACAATAAAGGATATGTTAGAATATCCCATTTTAGACCAAGCCTTATGGTTTGCTCCTGCTGGTTTAGATGTATAAAGTATTCAGAAGCTGGCATATAGTAATCATTATTATATCACGCAGGGGGTGACAGGTTGAGACCATTGAAAGGTAATCGCTTCACATTATTTATCATTTTAGGCTTCATTTTTACCTATTTATTGATCTACGTTCCTACCCCGTACTATATTATTCAACCCGGGTCCGCTGAAGAAATCAAGCCAATGGTAACTATTCACGAAGGGCCGACAGAAGAAAAGGGAACCTTTATGCTGACAACGGTCAGAATGAGTTATTCGAATACCCTGATGTTTATCCTTGCCCAATTCAATGAAAATGCTGAAATCCTCAAAAAGAGTGATTTGCTGCAGGAAGGTGAATCTCAAGCGGAATATTTCGAGCGTCAGGATTATGTTATGCTTAATTCCCAAAGCAATGCTATGATTTCTGCCTATGAGAAGGCAGGAATTGGCTATGATATTACCAATAAAGGTGTCTTGGTTTTGCAAACTTTAGAGGGTTTTCCCGCAGCTGCGATATTGGAACCCGGTGATCAAATTATGAAGTTAGACGGTACCAAGGTTAGTCTTAGGGATGAAGTGCTAGCGTATATTAAAACCAAAAAAATTGGAGATACTTTGAAAGTAACCTACAAAAGGGAAGATTTAGAACGAACGGCAGATATTAAATTGGAAGCTCTGCCCCCTGACA
>DASWUO010000299.1:0-8192 GCA_036401615.1 Bacilli bacterium
GGCAGCAGCAGTAAACGTTGCAGGTGTTATCTATAACAAACAGATTTTCGCCGATAATAACTTGCAGATTCCTACAACTTGGGATGAATTTCTTGCAGTATGCGAACAGCTGAAAACAGCAGGTGCAACGCCAATATACGAAGCGCTTAAAGATGGCTGGCCAACATTGCTATATCACTACTCTTTAATAGCGAACCTTGTTCAGAAGGACAAGCCTGAATTAATTGATTTGATTAACAGTGGAAAAATGGATTTCACAACAAACGCAGAATTTAGAAAATCGTTAGAACTATTAAAAGAAGTGGTGGACAAAGGGTATTACAATAAAGATGCAGCATCCGCTAATTATGATGCCCAGCTTGCTGCTCTGGCAACTGGTAAAACAGCTATGATTATTCAAGCGGATTGGGCCATTCCAACTTTACTTGAAAAGTTCCCTGAATTTAAATCGAATATTGGCATGTTCCCTCTTCCATTATCAGGCGATCCAGTTATTGCTTTCTCAGATCCTTGGGGCTTGTACCTAACTAAAAATTCCAAAAATTTGGAAGCCTCCAAAGGATTCTTTGAATACTTTACAAGTGATGAAAATTTAAATGCCTACTATGGACAATTAAAAGGGATGCCTTCTTATACTGGCATTCAAACCGAGCTTAACCCAGGAACCTCTGATCTGGCTGGTATGATGGCAAGTGGCAAAGCAAAGCCGTTTTATCCAGGCGTGTTAACTCCGGGAATTAATATCAGTGTTGATCTGGGAGCCGTTGGCTTGAAAAGCAAAACAATTGAAACGATATTGGATGAAACACAGAAGTCTTATCTGAAAAGCGGCAAAGATGCCAAAATAGCAGGATTCTAAAATTCTAAATTATTGATAAAGGGAATAGACAAACAAACATACAACCTTTGTTTGTCTATTCTTTCTTAATCCCGAAATCAGGTGGTATTCATGAAAAAAACCTACTATTCCTTTTACTTTGTAATGCCGCTGCTTCTGATCTTTACCCTATTGTTCCTGGTACCCTCTATCATTGGTATGGGAGCTGCTTTTACGGATTGGCATGCTTTGAATCGAACAGGTATTCATATTATCGGACTGGAGCATATACGTTATGCCTTATTCGATGATCCAAACACCAAATTAGCTTTTCGTAATACATTCATTTATGCCTTCTTTGTCATGGTGATCCAAAATTTATTCGGATTAGGTTTGGCTTTGATGATGAATATGTCTTTCAGATCAAGTGGATACATCCGCAGCGCATTCTTCTCTCCTGTCGTATTCTCATCGTTAATTATTGCGTATACCTTCTCCGCCATTCTTTATCCGGAAGGGCCGGTAGACCAATTATTGAAGGTTTTTGGGATGGAGTTTCTTATTAAATCTTGGTTAATAGATAAAACCATTAACATCTATATCATCAGTTCCATTCACGTCTGGTGGTGGATGGGTTTTTCCGCAGTCATCTACCTCGCGGGTTTGAAATCGATTCCCTTCGAGCTTCGGGAAGCATCGAAGATAGATGGAGCTACTAAACTGCAGAATTTTCGCAATATTACGTTTCCGCTTATTGGTCCAGCCGTCACGGTAAACATGATTTCGGCCTTTATCGGAACAATGAAAGCATTTGATCTCCCCTATCTTATGGCAGGTACCAGCAACGCTCCAACAATCATGGGAATGGTCATTCAAAACATGAGTCAGGGACAAAAAGCATACGGAACCGCGATCAATTTAATCCTGGTAGCCGTCATATTAATCATCGCTTTACCCATGATAGCTTACTTTAAGAAAAGGGAGGTGGAGTTGTAATGGGTTCAACTAAAAGGGGAAGTAAAGGTATGATACTTGAATTATCTTCGCTTCTAATTACTTTGGTTGTATTAATTCCATTTTATTTTGCCATCCAGATTTCACTGAAATCTCCGCTTGAAGCAGCTAAATTGGATTTTTCGTTGCCTACAGCACTGCATTTTATGAATTATATGAAAGTGATCTCTCTTTCTAATTTTAAAATAGGCATGTTAAACAGTTTATATTTTGCTGGTTTTGCCATCTTCTTTCAAACCATGTTGGCCTCTATGGCTTCATTCATTCTTGCTAGAAGGAATGATCGAATCAGTCGTTTCGTGTTCGGCTACTTTCTATTTGGGTTAATCCCCGGGGGATTCCTCATCCCAACCATTTTAGTCATGACTTCACTTCACTTATACGGCACAAGGTTCGGTTTTATTCTGCTTGGCATTGCTGGTGGAACTTCCTTATTGGTGTTCCTCATTACAGGATTTATCAAAACAATACCTAAGGAAATTGATGAATCTGCTATCATGGATGGCTGTGGACTGCAGCGGCTGTTTTTCAGAATTGTTCTGCCGCTGCTAAAGCCCGTTTTGGCTACTGCAGCCATTTTAACCTTTATGACCACATGGAATGATTTCATCGGTCCTTTAATTTGGCTGCCGAAATCGTCCCAACAGACACTACCCATGACGATCTATCATTTTAATTCCATGTACGGCACACAATGGGAGCTGCTGTTTGCCGATCTTATCCTTTGTGCTCTCCCCATTTTCATTTTCTTTGTTTTTGCTCAAAAATACTTGATAGAGGGGATGACCGCCGGCGCAGTAAAAGGTTGATTGTTTGAAAAATGAGAAGGATGGTGTTACGAAGATGACAATGAAAAAGTGGTTAAGGATGTCGTTAGTCGGAATGATTGTACTTGGGGTTCTCAGCGCCGGTATATCCATGAATTCCTTCAAGGCAGCGGCGGCAACATCAGGAGATGCTTATGCGAATTATGACAGCGTTGCAGGAACATGGACGATGGGAACAGCACAAATTGAGAAAGTAGTCACGCTAAGCAGCGGGAACTTCCGGATGACCAGTTTATATAATAAGCTGACTTCAAGGCAAATGCTGCAAAATAGTCAAACCGGAGCCGAGTTTCGAATTATGGCAGCAGGAACAAGCTATAACGGAAACAGCGGCGGATGGACCCTCGTAAGTCAAGCCTCTGCCGTTGGGGCGCAAGGGTCGGTTACTCAAGATATCACGATTCGCAATACGGTTCTGGATGTAACACTGCACTATATCATATGGCCAAGCACAGGTGTGATTGAACAGTCCATTGATTATAAGAATCGTACGGCAAGCGGCTACACGATTAATGATCCGGAAATCTTGGAATCCAATGTCATGGCAGCAGATATGGCTTCGGGCAATACCACGTTTTATTATTTTACCGGAGGAAGAGATACGTCGGATGCTCTACACCTGCAGAGTGATACCACATCGAGCTCATGGATCAGGGATCTGCAATCCAACCATTATGGATCAGAAGAATATCTGCAGGAGGTTATTTATCGGAGAGCCGCTTATAACGACGGTGTGCTTTTCGGCTGGAGTTACGCCAGTTCGTGGTTTGCAAGATTCAATGGAAACGGCACCGTACAGGTAGATGCGTTCGGCGCTAATAATACCACTTTGGCTGCAGGTGCAACGCTTAAGATGGCATTGACCCACATGATGGTTTTCAAAGGCGATTTGGATGATGCGGGAAATGCCTTGAAGGATTTCCAATACCGCTACAAATGGGAGGTAACCAAGGATAAATGGGTAGGGGCAGTGAAGCCTTATTTATGGAATGGCGGTAATAGCTATGATAACAACAATACCTTCAATTTGACAGAAAATTATCGTCATGTTGGCGTGGATATCTGGCATTGGGATGCGGATTGGTATGATAAACAGGGAGACTGGAACAACATCAAATCGACCAATATGGGCCAGTTAAACAAATTTGCCAAGAAGAATAATATGGATATGATGGTTTGGATGCCTGTTTACCAGGCTAATACGGACTCGGCTGTGTTAACGGCTAATCCAAGCTGGGATACGACCATCACAAGCTGCATGTATTATCCGGCAGTACCAATGAATCTTTCTATCGGTGCCGCGAAGGACTGGATGTTGAGCAAGCTGGGTTCAAAAACGACCGAGTTGGGAGATTGGATCTGGCGTCAGGATTTTGGCGGCGGCAGTTGGGATGGGTCGGGTGTAAACCAGATTAACGCGAGCAATAACTATTTTCAACTTATGGCAGATTTTAAAGCAAATAATCCGAACTCGGGCATTAATATTAACCATTGCGGCGGAAGGCAGATGTCTGTAGAAACATTCCATTATGGAGACATTGTCCAAACCACCGATGGGGTTCCAGGCCATTATTCCGTGTATACCCCTTCTTATCTGTTTCCACCGGATAAATATTGGGGGGCTGCCTTCGTTGGAGGCGCCAGTTGGCCTGCTACCAAGGTTGAACTAAGAGCGAAGCTGGCCTCAGCATGGGAGTGGGATGGGAATGGCACGCCGACTCTGGCACAACTGGAAGCTTACAGGGAAAACGCGGACATTTATCATTTTATGAAAACCATTGGATTAGCTGGCCGGTATGTGAAGATGTATCATCCAGAGGTTGGTTTTGATGACAAAACCTATTATGTACAGCGTATGAGCAACGACAACACCAAAGGCGTCATTATTCCAATGCATTCGTATGCAGATCCCAATGGGAATTTGGTGAGAGTGTATCCCAAAGGTTTAATCCCTACGTTGGAATACACGGTCCGATTCCACAATGTGGGATACCAAGTGAGCAACACGGGCGCTTACTGGATGACTAACGGCATTGGCCAAGCCAATTGGGGCGGTGACCTGGTCTGGTTGAATGTCACGAATGCGCCTGGAGCAGGGACGGACACCACAGCACCGGGAGCGCCAAGTACAGTGATTAAGAAAACCGAGCTTAATATGGATCATCCCGGTATTGCCTTAACGTGGAATAGCGGGACAGATAACAATTGGGTTTCCCATTATGAGATTTACCTCAATGGCGTATATAAAACCAAGGTAGCCAAAGGCAACTATGCGTTTATCTCAGGAGGGGCGTTGGGTGACGGTTATACGGTAAGAACCGTGGACGGAGGCGGGAATAAGTCCGGATTTATCACGGCTGCTACCATGGCGGGCTATCATGCTTCGGATTCCTTCAGCAGCACACAAGGAACAGGACGTTGGTCATATAAACAAACCAGTGATCTGATCACCTACACCAACATGACTTGGGATGCAGCGAATAGTCGTTGGCAAGGAACCGGATACTCTATTCTTTCCCAATATTGGAACCATCCAGATACCACCATTAAATCGGCGCGTACCTGGAATGCACCCACAACAGGAACGATTCAAATTACCGGTAACATTGCTAAAGGTTACACTGGAGTTGGCGGCAACGGAGTCAATGCGAAGATTATGAAAAATTCAACGCAAATCTGGCCTGCGACAGGATGGCAGTTTATCGGAGGAACCAATACCATTGGTGTGGACATCAATGTGACAACAAGTGTTACAGCAGGGGATAATATATATTTTGTATTGGATTCCAATGGATCGGTCTCTTATGACAATACGGTGTGGAGTTCTACGGTAAAATACTAAGTGATCTGCCAATACCATATTGCAGCGAAGGGCCGGGCATTTGCCCGGCCCTTTGTGATTGTGCTGTTTGAAGAGATTACCTATAAATTTTACAAAATGAAATCTGGAGATTTTCCATTTTCATTTGATTTAAGGGGTCGTATTGTTAAACAAAAGGGTGTATTGTGCAGCATTCAACTAAAAACCTACAGGAGGCTTAATTTTATGAGAAAAGGAATGAGTTTTGGTATTGTGTTTATTTGCTTGATAGGGCTTGTGTTAGCCTTTATGGCAACTGCAGTTACGGCAAACACAGAAACAACCTTCAATAATCCCATTGCACCGGGAGATTTCCCTGATCCAACGATTTATAAACACACAGACGGCTACTACTATTATAGCCATACGGACTCAGGAAGCATCAATTTATATCGTTCATCGACCATTTCTGGAATAAAAGAGGGAGTATCCAAGGTTATTTTAACTGAGGGAAGCGGCACCGCTTACAGTTATCGTTTATGGGCATCAGAGATTCAGTACATTAACGGGGTTTGGTATATTTATTTCTGTGCGGACAGCGGCTTGATTGTCAATCATAGGTTGTTTGTCATCTCCAATTCCAATGCAGACCCCTTGCAAGGAACTTGGTCAACGCCTATCAAGCTATTTGATCCTGCCAATGATCATTATGCCATCGATCCTTCCATCTTAAATCAGAATGGCAGCCTCTTCTTGCTGTATTCCGGGGCTCCAACTTCAGGTACAACGGGCCCTCAAAATATATATATTCTTAAGTTAAGCGATCCAACTACAGTTACAGGGAATAGAACGTTGATATCCAGTCCCGATACGGAGGATGCAGGCGTTAACGAAGCGCCTTCGGTTATTCAGAGGAACGGCAAGTTTTTTGTCACGATTTCGGGAAATACCTTCGATAGCAATGATTATCACTTGGATATGCTTACAGCTTCAGACACGGCGAATCTTATGCTTGCTGGATCCTGGGTCAAGACTTCCAATGTGTTTACCAAAAATACGGCCGCAGGTGTGTATGGAGTGGGATCCAACGCATTTATTAAATCACAGGATGGTACCGAGGATTGGCTGGTGTACCATGGTTGTGTGATGAATAGATGTGCAACCTGGCGTCCGACCTTTGCCCAGAAAATAACCTGGAATGCTGATGGTACTCCGAATTTCGGTGTCCCGGTATCAAAATCTGCTTTGCTTAATGTTCCTTCAGGTGAAGTTGGATCCTCCCCTTTGCTTGTGAATGCCGGGTTTGAATATGATGGCACTGCAGCAGCATCACCTAAAGGCTGGAGCAAGACGGGGACTAATCCTGAAGCTTTCTTTACAAGCAATACAGGGGGCAACAAATCGGGTTCTTATCACGCCACACATACAAAAACGGCAGCATATCAAGTATACTCGAGCCAAACAGTCATGGACATGCCCAATGGCAGTTATACATTGAGTGCATGGGTCAAATCAAGCGGCGGCCAAAGCAATGTTTATATGGAAGCCAAGGATTTCGGCGGTACGGCTATCCTGAAAGTGATCCCGGCCGCAGCGGATTGGCTGCACATTCAGATCGCCGATGTAAATGTGACCAACGGGCAATTTACAATAGGCTTTTATTCGAATGCCAGTGCCAATCAATGGCTGTATTACGACAATGTATCTTTGACACCAACAAAAACCACCTATAAAGCTTCTACGGATTTTTCCGCATTCCAAGGGAAGAATCAATGGTATTATCAAGAATGGAACGGTACCAACTATTTAACCACGGTGTGGGACTGGCAAGCGAATAAATGGGTGGGTTCTTATCCATATAACTTGATATGGGCTCCATCGCAAATGCATCCGGATAGTAATAATGCGGTTAGAACATGGGCAGCACCCAAGTCAGGGTCTGTGCTTATTAACGGCAATGCCAGAAAAGCAACATCTGGCGGAGACGGCGTTAACGTTAAAATCATGCAGAATAATACACAAATATGGCCTGCAAGCGGGTGGCAATTTATATCAGGAAGCGATACAACAGGCATGGACCATAGCTTTCATGTAAACGTGACAGGAGGGGATAAGATCTATTTTGTTGTAAACAAAAGTGGAAATATTGATTATGATGAGACGGTCTGGGATCCGGCTATTTCCTATTCCTGGTGGAAGGCGTCGGTGAATTTTAGTACTGTACAAGGCCAAAACAACTGGTACTATAAGAATGGAGCGGGATATACGAATATGACTTGGGATTCCGGCCGGAATTCCTGGGTGGGAGCTTATTTTTATAATCTCATTTGGTCCCCTTCGCAAATGCATCCCGATGTGAATGATACGGTGAGAGCCTGGCAGGCGCCAAGAGCAGGACAGGTTAATATCTCGGGGGTTTTCAAGAAGGCGAATACGGGCGGCGATGGAGTGAATGCGAAGGTCATGCGGAACGGAACGCAGATTTGGCCTGCATCAGGCTGGCAATACATTTCCGGATCGAATACAACGGGGATGAGCCATAATATAAATGTGACGCTGGGCAGCGGGGATTGGATTTATTTTATTATTAATCGTAATGGAGATAATTATTTTGACGAAACAACCTGGGACCCGTCTATTTATTTTACAAGTTAAGTGAGGAACAGCTAAGAGTGTAAATGCCCTTAAACAAAAGGGGTATATTGTGCCGCATATAGTGATATTATAGAGGACG
>DASWUO010000300.1:0-2893 GCA_036401615.1 Bacilli bacterium
CCCCTATAAGATGAAAGCGGGCTGGGGTGTACGGATTTTAAGATAAAATGCCGGGTTTCGTCAATCCATTGAATCTTTTGTTGAGCCGGACTGCCCCAGAGAATAAAAATGACCGGTTTCTCACGGTGATTTAAAGCTTTGATCACCTGATTGGTGAATGTTTCCCACCCTTTGCCCCTGTGCGAATTCGGCTCGCTTTCACGTACAGTTAGCACGGCATTTAACAGGAGTACTCCTTGCTGTGCCCACTTTACCAGATATCCGTTATTAGGAATGCGGCAGCCCAAGTCAGACTGCAGTTCTTGAAATATATTTTGCAAGGATGGCGGTTTCTTCACCCCGGGTTTAACGGAGAAACTTAACCCGTGAGCCTGTCCTGCACCGTGGTAAGGATCTTGGCCCAAGATGACCACCTTGGTTTCTGAAAACGAAGTGAGGTGTAATGCATTAAAGATGTCATGTTTATCCGGATAGATGACATTGCTGCGATATTCTTCGATTAGAAATTGACGCAGCTGCAAGTAATAGGGCTGTTCGAACTCCGGCTCCAAGATAGGCGCCCAATCGTTTTTTAATATGACCATGTTATTGTTGCACACTCTCCCTTTAACTATTTACTCTATTACATTACCCGTTTAAACATCTTCTCCAACTCATAGGTGGAGAAGCTTACAACAATGGGTCGGCCATGGGGGCAAGTATAAGGATTTTTGCTGTTCATCAATCTATCCAACAGTGATTCAATTTCTGCTAAGCTTTGATTATCATTTGCTTTAATCGATGCCTTGCATGAGCAAAGAATCGCTGCTTTTTCGCGAAGCTTGGCAATATCGACCGATTTCTTCTCCGATAAAATCCATTCGGCCATTTCTTCGATGATCTCCTTTTCTTGGCTTACGGGAAACCAATGAGGGTAAGATCTCACTGTAAATGTATTTCCTCCGAAGTATTCCAGGAAAACCCCTGCTTGCTCAAATAGAATTAGCTTCCCCTTCAAGCTCTCCGTCTCTGATGGAGTAAACTCCAGATGAATAGGAATCAACAAATCCTGACTGACTTGAGCAGGATTACCAAAGACTTCGTAATAATACTCATAGTTGATGCGTTCATGCGCGGCATGCTGATCTATGAGGAAGAGACCATCTTCATTCTGTGCAATAATATAAGTACCATGCATTTGACCAATGGGATGCAGTTTGGGAAATTGTCTTTTTGATGGAGCCTCGTTATGGTTGGACTCCTGAGGTATTAACTGCTTCATATGCTCATAGGAAAGCCCTGCCTGAGATCTTGCTTCCGTTTCCGGTTTATTGCCCCACTCAGAATTCGACCGCTGAACCGGCAGTGTTTTATTCCACTCCTGTCTGGTAGTGTTCACTTGAACAGAGTTTTTAGATTTATCCCCAATTGGCGCTGTTCGATACAGCTCCAACTGCTCTTGAATCATCGGCTGTTTAGCTGAAGGTGGTTTAGGAAGCACTGGAATTAACACTGTCTCGTTCAGCACTTTTTTTATCTCATCCGTAATAAACTGGATAAGCTCCGCTTCTTTGCTGAATCGAACCTCCAGCTTCGAAGGGTGCACATTCACATCAACAAGGGAAGCATCCATTTCAATACTTAATACAGCAACAGGAAACCGGTGAATGGGCAGTAAGGTGTGATAAGCATTAACAATGGCATAACCAAGGGAAGGATTGCGGATATAGCGGCCATTGATGAAGGTAGATATGGCGGTTCTGTTGGCCCGGGTGATCTCTGGCCGGGAAACAAAGCCGCTCAAGGAATAATCCAAGCTTGTTCCTTGAACCGGAAGCATACTTTTGGCTGCGGAAATGCCGTAGATCGCCGCAATCACTTGTTGGACATCCCCATTCCCCAGCGTTTGCAGCAGCACATTATCATTGTGGCGCAACGAGAAAGCAATGCCCGGATGGGCAAGGGCAAGCCGATAAATATAATCAGAAGCATTTCCGAGCTCGGTTTGAATGGTTTTCATATACTTTAAGCGGGCAGGTGTATTATAGAATAAGTCCCTTACCTGAATGTCGGTTCCCCGGATGGAGGCCTCCTCAGCAAAAGATTGTACCGTTCCGCCCTCAATGACAATTTTACGCCCCAACCCATCCCCCGAAGATGAAGTCAAACAGGATACCTTGGCCACTGCGGCAATACTCGGCAGGGCTTCTCCCCGGAATCCCAAGCTGCGAATTTGAAACAGATCTTTGCCTGCAGTGATTTTACTGGTAGCGTGACGATAAAAGGCAATTTCACTATCCTCCGCATCCATACCCGAACCGTTGTCGACGATACGAATCAGCTGCATACCACCCTCTTCGAGATAAACGTCAATGGATGTACTCCCCGCATCGATAGAATTTTCAACTAATTCTTTGACGACCGAGGAGGGTCTCTCCACCACTTCACCTGCGGCAATCTGATTAGCAATATGTTCGTCAAGCACATGGATTCTTCCCATCGCTGTTTACCCCTTTATATTAAGTGCAATTTTATCTCCGTCTTTAGTCCACTGAAGCTGCGGATAACTCTTCTTAAACAAGCTGAGTTCAATATAACTGACACCCTTATCTAACTTTAAACCCGTTGTAGGAGCAAATAAAACTTTAGCGGTTCCAGCCGAGATCTCCACCGCTTTTTGAACGGCATTCCACGAAACCTTACTTTGCGTTAAAGCAGCCAAAACACGGGCCGGAACATAGATTTTGTCGGCTTCATGGATGACCTTAAAGGTATCTAGAACATCAACTCCATTGATGGACAGTGAATTTTTATCAACGATCAATCGGGTGTTTTTCATACCCGCTGTTTGGAGTGCTGTAATTAATTGAGCCGCCTCGCTTTGAACTTCAATATCGGGTTTTAAACCGACATG
>DASWUO010000301.1:0-7839 GCA_036401615.1 Bacilli bacterium
GCAAAGCATATGAAGCTGAGTAGTTCCATTCGGTTACATAAACAGGAAAATCATTTCTTCCATAGCCTGCGGCTACACCCTGCCAATGAAAAACCGATTCGTTGCTATACAGTTGATAGTCGTGATAACTTAAAAAGTTAATACTATTGGGAACACTGGCTATGTTGGCATTTGCAAACATATGAGATGCCCAATGGTAATTGTCTGGCCTTGAAACAGCCGGCCCCCCTATCGGAATTGAAGCGTCCACAGAGCGGATGGCCTTAGCGGCATGATAGTAAAGATCTAGGTACGGTGCTATGTACTCATCTTCAATACAACCTCCAGAGTATGGATAAGGGCTGCCTGCAAGGCTCATGCCGCAATTAGGTTCATTCCATATTTCCACACTAGCTATCTTCCCCTGATAACGTTGGTATATCTTTTTAACGATATCTTCATAAACGACCCAGTTTGTGGGTGGAGACTTAGATGAAGTATGCGGAGGAGCATATTGGTATCCAAGCCAAGGCGGCATTTCCGCCATAATAAGCATGATTTTTATACCGCGATTATAATAATCATCTATCCAAGCAATATCCGACCAATCCCAGGTATTGGGATCCGCGACACTGCCGGGAACACCTATACCGGCCAAATAGGTTGAAACGGTTGTATCTGGAGCAATCAGCCACAAATGCGCACCGCGTCTCACATGGCTCATACCGGATTGTTGGAGAGCATCGATCTTGGCCGTATCGTTCAAGACGTTTTCCGTGCCTCCAAAAATATCAGGATGCCCTGTCCCATTATTTACAGAGAAATCCGCCGTAACTGTAGTGGCTGCCAAAGCAGGCTTACTGATTAGAATTGAGAAAAGCGTAAATGCCATGATGAAGAGTATGATTAACTTGTTCCTTGAGTTTTTTGCCTGTAGATTATACATAACTTATTACCTCCCATTTTGATTTGTAATCTTCAATCGTGATTAATTTTTTTAGCAAATTCATTCATTTCTGATCATCTGACCTATAGTCTGTACCATGTTTCATCACCTCCTCAAAAATAGATATCCTTAAGTTGAAAATAACGCTTTCATCCATCTCCTAAAAAAGGGGAGCTTACCCCTTGATCCCTGTCCAGGAAGCGCCCTTCTCTATCAGCCCTTGACAGAATATAAAAACCATCAATAAGGGGATCGCCGAAAGAAGCGAACTCGTTATTAATATAGTTGGGCTTGTGTTGTATTGCAGCGCATTCAAGGCCACTGTAAACGTCCAAACCTCCTGTTTGCGAGCTACAATCAAAGGCCATAAAAATTCATTCCACAGCGGAATAAACGCCATCACTCCAACTACCGTAAATATGGGGATAGACATCGGTATTACAATCCTGCCGAATGTGCGAAGCTCGGACGATCCGTCGATACGCGCAGCCTGGATCAGTTCTCCGGGCAGTTGGTCAAAGAAACCTTTAAACAGAAATATGGAGAGTCCCCATGCGGTGTGCGGCAGAATAATACCCCATAAGGTATTGACCAAATGCAGCTCCGTAATAATCAAAAACAGCGGAACAATGATGGCGTTATCTGAAATCATCAGCGTGGCGACAAAGAAGAAGGTAAGCCAAACAGACCAACGCCTGGAAAATAAATGGGACAATGCATAACCTGCTATCCCTCCCAAGATCAACTGGAGAACGATGGCAGTGAGGGTCACCACCATACTATTGGAAAAATACCGCAAAAAGTTAAGTTGACTATCCCCCGACAATTTGAATAATGAAAGGTAATTGTCAAATAATCTCCAAATATTTTTATTCTGGTCAACCGATACCAACTGTCCTGTTATATACTCCGATGATTTCAAATAATCGGAAAACTGAGTAGAAATCGCCTTTTCCGAATTTCCGGCAGTTATCTCCATCAAGCCGCCTTCCGCTATGATTTGAAAATCGGAATATCCCGCTTCCTTGATAAAGGGAAGCTTTTGCTCCATTAATTCATTACTGAACAATTGGGTGGGCAGGACCTTTGGCCTTCCTGCATGAAATAAATAGGAAGGTGTTTTCGCCTCATAAACCACTTGTTGATCGATAACACCAATCACACGCACCTCTCCTACCGGTTCATTCTGAAAGATTTTCCAAGGGAACCATGTGGCTTTCATCGCATCTAATTCATAATCCTTGGGGGTTTGTTCCTCTAACCCGGTATAATCAAGCGTTATGGTAATCGTTTGGGGCATCTTCGGTAATAAAGACGGCGGAAACTGGTAAACCGAACCATTATCCTTCAAAGAAGTGCTAAACATCCAACCCAGAGGTAATAGCGGAAGAATAACACATACCATCGTGACCAAGTAAGCTGTAAATTTAAGGCTGCGTTCACCTTTCTCTCTAATACGACGATTTTTCATCGTGCTCTCTCCGATCCCATCTTGGTGGTTAACTTACTTTTGATAATTTAAGCTGAAAATAAGTAATGATTCCTACAATTAAAAATATAATAACGGAGATAGCGCCGGAAATACCGTATCGATACTCCTTAAAGGCGGTCTCGTAAACCATCAAACCAATCACCCTTGTGCTGTTAATAGGACCGCCGCCCGTGTAAACCAAAATATGTTCAAACGTTAAAAACGTGATCGCTAAAGTAAGCATGAATTGAATCATGATAATAAATTTAAGATTAGGCAGCAAAATCATCCTCATGCGATGCCATGGCCCGGCTCCATCCACTTGGGCAGCTTCAATGATCTCCTTCGAAATTCCTTGCAGTGCGGAGTAGTAAAGCAGCAGTCCGAGTCCGCCGCCGAAAATACCCGGCACAACAATAGCATATTTTACCATGTGTGGATCGCTTAACCACCCGTAGGGACCAAGCCCCACTTTCGATAAGAGTCCATTCAACAGTCCATAATCAGGATTATAAATCCATTTCATCAGAATAATGCCCGCGATGGTCGGAACCGCAGTCGGAACTAAAAACATGAAGCGGTAAAAACGGTTCCACCTGTGTATCTCATTTAAAAAAAGCGCCTGCACGATGGGTACCCAGAAGACAAATACCAAAGTAAGAATAAAAAAAGCAAATGTATTATATACTGCAATCCAGAAGGTGGTGGACTTCAGCAGTAAAACATAATTGTCTAATCCCAGAAACCGGCCTGGTCCGTCTACTAGTTTATAATCAAACAAACTCATATAAAACACTTGGAAGAAAGGGTAATATTTAAAGAGAAGAAAGGCGGCGACCGACGGCATCACAAATATAACAGCGGTCCAAGGGATTTTCCGCCACCGCAGCAATTTTATCGGCTTTGTCTTTATTTGCAAGGATGTTTGCATAGATGAAATCTCCTTAAGATCATTTCAGAATTCTTCCGGCGGAAAATCTGGAAGAATCCTGAAATGCAGTGAAGTATAGAACGATCTATTTCTTAATATCCTGATTATAGGGATCGGCCACTTCGCGCTGGGCCAAATCTTGCGCTGCCTGCAGTTCTGCCCTTATATCCGCTTTCTCATCCAACAGCACTTTTTGAATCGCTTTGGTGATATAAGTGCCTAAACGTTCTTTCAGGAAGTATTCCAACTGCACGTTCTCTGCCGCCTTTGCAACACCGTTAACCAAATCCTTGGGAATCTTCGTAATAAATTGGGAAGGATCAACATCTTTCCTTATAGACAATATATTAGGAATCTGCCCGCTATCCCTTGTGAATAATAATGACTTCTCCTGCATTTCTTTGGACAGCATGTAAGTGATATAAAGCCAAGCCGCATCCTGTTTCGCCTTGCTGGTCTGCGGATTAATGATCCAATAAGAACCGCCTACCTGTGACGGGTTTTTACCGGCAGGACCTGCAGGAAAAGGAGCAAAGCCAATATCAGTTAATTCAATCCCATTCTGTACAACAGCAATGGCGGCATCTGAAGGAAACAGGATCATCGCAGCACGGTTGTTGAAGAAATCATTATGATTTTCAGCATAACCTTGAACTACGTTTTTCTGTACGACTTTATGTGTCCATTTTAAATCTTTCCAGTACTGAAGCGCCTTCACAACGGGTTCACTGGTGAAATTAAGGGTCACGGTGCCGTCTGCATTCTTCGTCGTTAAATCCCCGCCGGCTTGCCATACATAATATTCAAAAAACCAATCCGCCCACTCCATGCCGAGCAAAGCGTAGCCCACTTGATTTTGTTCAGGTTTAGTCAGTTTTTTGGCATAATCGACAAACTCGTCCCAAGTTGCCGGCGGTTTGTTCGGGTCTAAGCCGGCTTCCGTGAATAAATGCTTTCGATACGCCAGCCCCATGACATACATATGATGCGGCAATCCATAAATCTTGCCATCGATGGTCGCCTCTCCCATCACGGCAGGAGTATACTGGTCTTTATCCGCATATTCGTTCCAATATGGAGTTAAATCCAGCACCAGTCCCTGCTTGACCCATTCTCCAATAACCGGAAAGTGTGCAAAGCTATAGGCGTCAGGACCGCTTCCCCCAGCCATGGCCGTAACAAACACTTGCCGTTCAGTTTCCCCTGTCGGAATCGCCTCATGATTTACTTTAATATGCGGGTATTTCGCTTCAAAATCTGCAAAAGCCTCTTTAACAAATTTTAGCGCCGGGTCATTTTCATTGCCAATCGGTTTGTCCCAGATGGTGATTTCTACCGGCTCTTTAGGCGGTTCTTCTGTTGCCGCAGCTGTTGCTGCCGGCGTTTCCTCTATTGGTGGTTTCTCCGTAATCGCTGGTTCTGCCGCTGGTTTGGAGCATCCTACCGCCAATAACACCATAGATAATATGATGATTAAACTGACCCACTTGTCCCGACGCATTTGACTCTTTACCATAGAAAAACCTCCTTTTGATCAATCAAATATGTACCTCTTGTACAGAATAACATGCCGTTTTTATCAATTGAATGCGATATATTATCAGAATATTTATAATATATCAACATCTGAATCTATGCTTCACTGATCCCGAAACTTCGTTGGCGACATTCCGTAAACTTTGCGAAATACATTGCTGAAATAAGCCTGTTCCTCGTAACCTACTAATTCGGCGATGCGCTGCATTTTTATGGTTGGATCTTTCATGAGTTCAATTGCTTTGAAAAGCCTGACCTTTGTTATATAATCATTAAAATTTTCGCCCCACCGTTCTTTAAAAAGCTTGGATAAATAGGTCGGGTGGATATAATATTGTTCCGCCACCCATTGTAAAGTAAGATTCTTAAAGTAATTCTGGTCTATATATTGTTTGACTTCCCTAACAATATCCTCTCCCGTCCACTTCTTCTCATCGGTAAAGAATCGCAGGATGATCTTGGCCTTCCGTTGAAATTCAACGAGCGCATCCTGCCATGATTGCACATGATAAAGAAACTGGAGCATATCTTTCTTGGTGCCCAGAATCACTTCCGCTTCGCTTGCTTTGCGGGTCATATACTTTCGAAATATGGAATCCATGTCCAAACATAGCTGTTCAAGTTGACTATAAGTGGCTGTGGGGAATTCAATCATCTTCTGAAATTGAGTTTCAAGCCAACGAAGCAACTGTTCCTCCTGCCTATTCTCCAAACAATTAAATACCAACCGTTCATGTTCTTCATTTAGAAGGATTGCCTTTCCGGTCAGCCGATGGCGCTCAATTTCTATTTCATCATAAATGATCCCCGATCCGGTAATGACTTTATTTCTGATAGCATCTTTCGCTTGATTATAGGTTTTATATAATTCCGCGATATTCTGGGCGGTTCCCCCTATTCCGGCCGTTGCCTCCAAGCGTAAATAGGTGGCTAGACCTTTCAGTGCTTCCGATACCCACTGTTTGGCTTCATCGCGTTCGTAATCCTTCGAAAACCTAAGCAGCGCGATCATTTCATTCGTTTGGAAAGCATCCTTGAATACAACACCATGTTGACCGCTGCTGGTCATTCGATCCTCTATAATATTGCGAATGCCGAACCACATAAGTGGTTTATCCCCCAATTGGAAACTCATATGCGGTAAAACAAAGGGCTCAACTTGTACAACAATGGTTGTGTACTTCGTGCTTTCTATTCCCGTTCGAGGCCAAATCTTTTCCAACATTTCGTAATCCATTCCATCCGCTTTATTGAGAATCACACGTGTTAACTGGCTTTCCCGTGATGTACTTTTATGATGTTCATACTGCTTCTCAAGAAACCGGAAATAGTTTTGCTCTTTATCATCCTCATGCACTTGATTTCGTAGTTTCATTAAAACATGAAACAATTCTTCTTGTTTCACCGGCTTTAATAAATAATCCGTAACTCCGTATCGGATCCCCTGACGTGCGTACTCAAAATCACTAAATCCGCTTACGATAATACATTTTAACCGGGGCATTGTTTTCAGCGCTTCTTCCACGAGAGTCAACCCGTCCATTCCTGGCATACAAATGTCCGTTATTAAGATATCAGGCTTGAATTCTGCCATTTTCTCCAAAGCATCAATTCCATTGGAAGCCTCGCACACGCAGGTCAACATCAGCTCATCCCAATTTACTTTGCTGATCAGTCCTTTTCGTATAATCGGTTCATCGTCTACAATGATTACTTTAATCACCCTGTTCATCTCCTTTGTTTATTTGAGGAAGGATAATACCTACTTTCGTCCCTTCGCCTTTGATACTGGTAATATGAAGTTTAAATTGCTCGCCATATAATAACTGGATCCGTTGGCTAATATTCTGCAACCCCATAGATGATCTTCTTTCACCTGCCTGTTGTTCCTCCGTATCCTTTTCTTTAAGCTTATTCTGAATGCGTTTCCATTCCGAGTCATCCATACCTGCACCATCATCTTCGACCAGAATTTGAATAAGGTTATCATCGCCCGTGTTCACACGAATGGAAATAAAACCCTGTCCGAGTTTACGTTCAATACCGTGCTTCACCGCATTTTCAACAATGGGCTGGAGTAAGAGTTTAGGCATCGGCACTTCACCCAAACCCGGCTCGACTTCAATTGAAAAGTTCAACCGGTCTTCATAACGAACCTGTTGAATCGATAAATATAATTTCACGTGGTTAATTTCATCGTCTACTGTAGCAAACCCGCTTCCGCTGATGCTGTAACGAAACATTTCCCCAAGTCCCCGGCTGATTAAGCCAATCCTTGCATCCCCATGAAGTGCAACCAGACTATCTAAAGTACTCAGCGTGTTATAGAGAAAGTGGGGATTGATTTGCGATTGCAGCGCCTTAATCTCCGCATCTTTTTTGATCAGCTCCGTTTCGTATATTTTCGCAATCAATCTTTTTATTTCACGCGTCATTTTATTAAAGCTTAAACCGAGAAAACCAATTTCATCTCTGGAGCTATAAGGTACTGCTGCATCGAAATTGCCGAGCTCCACCTGCTTCATACTTTCCTGCAACCTTGACAGGGGCCGCGTTACACCCGCTGAAATCATAATAATCAATATCATGGCGATAACAAGACTTAGCGCACCAATAGACATAGTTTCGTTTCTTGCTTGATTCACTCCTTGCAAAATCCGGGTTAGGGGAATTCTGCCGATCAATACCCAATCCGTCGATTGAAACTCATGGTATACGCCCAACCATTTCGCTCCATCACTTTCCACTGTGAAATGCCCATT
This sequence comes from Bacilli bacterium, assembly GCA_036401615.1. GTDB lineage: Bacteria > Bacillota > Bacilli > Paenibacillales > DASWUO01 > DASWUO01. The sequence continues at coordinate 7,626 of DASWUO010000301.1, forward strand.
GGGGCTAAGTCCGCTCTTATATTTTTTAAACCACATCTCGTTCTTAAGCGAATGCCCTACATCTTTATCCTCTTCAGATACCAGCACTTTACCTTCGCGGTCTGTGATATAAAATTCGCCCATTCCGTCCAACTTAAGCTCATCCAACCGCTCCTTCAACCGCGCTCCGTTTAAATCAATCCGCAGCACCCCGACGATCTTCTGCTCGTAAGTG
>DASWUO010000302.1:0-4897 GCA_036401615.1 Bacilli bacterium
ATCGCAATGAAGTGGGGATTAATGGATGAAACCCGGGATTTCATGGAAGGTAAGGTTCAGATCGAAGAGGTTTACAAACTGGATATAGGAAGTGCGGGGGTAGGAGTTCCCGATGCGTTATATTTAGAAATTCAGAAGCTGGAAGTGTTTCATGAAATAGCGCATGATCCTGTTATCTTAAACATCATGTTCTTGTTATTTGAACAAGAGGCATTTCCCCATCCCAGAAACATCTGCCGAATTTTATTGCCCCATCCCCAGTTGCGGCCAACGCCGCCCCATCAAGATTTCCTGCACATTCAGGGCACTCCTGTTACTTGGACCTGTTGGTTTCCTCTGGGGGATTGTCCAGTAGAATTGGGAGGATTGGCTATATTGGAAGGAAGTCATCAACAAGGGGTTTTTCAAGTAACAGGCCATGAAGGGGCTGGGGGATTGGAGTCAATTCTGTGTGAACTGAACCTGGAGTGGGCTACAGATCACTATGAACCTGGAGATATTATTGTGTTTCATAGCCATACGGTTCATAAAGCTTTACCGAACCAACGCCGCGACTATATTCGTTTATCCTGTGATTTCCGTTATCAACCGGCAGATCAAGTCATTGATCCAAGCTCCCTAAAGCCGCACGGCACCTACACATGGGAAGAAATCTATGAGGGGTGGACAAATCAGGAGCTTCAATATTATTGGAAGCCCAAGGAATTTGTTTTCTCGGTATGGGATGAGTCGATACGATGGCAGAGAGAGAAGATTTGTTGAATATATCGCCGTTATATAATTCTATCCAAACTTCCCGAAGATAAAGCTAACCAGCTTCAACAGGAACGCCGTAATGCCCGCTGCCATTAATGGCCCTACCGGGATGCCGCGGAGAAAGATAATGCCGAAAATTGAACCAATGACCAGACCCACAATTAATTGTGGGTCTATCTTTAATAAATCGAGACCTTTTCCATTCATATAAGTAGCAATGGCTCCTCCTGTTAGAGCAATGATTCCCGGCCAAGTCATGAAAACAGCCATAATGTCTCTATAAGAAATTCGCTCGCTGGCAAATGGAACAAGGACCCCCATTGTTAGAAACAATAATCCTATTTCAAGTCCGCGGCGCTCAATGGCAGGCAGAAACCGTTCCAGACTAATCAACTTGACCACCAATAAAATACAAGCAGCCGTTGTAATAATGGGGGATCTGCCAATCAGGCCAATTATGATTAAGATAACTAATATAATTTCGCCGTTCATTTGGAAGACCCCTGTCCTATAGATTCCTTCTCATTGTATGAAAGGCATCTTATTTTCATGATTCCGACAGGAACATTTTATTTATAACAAGGAAAAGGCACCATCATCCCGCTCTCCAGAATGGGGACAAGCTGAATTTGATCGATCTGGGAACAATAGATGACATCCTCTCTAAAGCCCAGCCTGGTCAACCTCAGGCCGTTCGAACACTGAAGCATCGTCTCCACCAAGTGGTCTTTCGCCTGCTTATAGGCTAAATGCATCGAGACCGCAAAATCATTTAACTCAAGAGAAGTGGAAGAGCGATATAGCAATTCATTTATAATCAGGCCGGCACATAGACCATCCTCAAGACAGAAATGATCCAATGTACCGGCACAAACCAAAAGAATATCCTTCTTGAATTGCAAAGCAGCTTGGGCACAAACGGCTGCATTCAGCATCGAACCGGCGATGACATGGGCGGCGTCTTTATATTTTTCAAGAGCTCTTGTGCCATTTGTAGTAGTGATGATCAGCCGTTTGCCTTCAATTTCCGGGTTCATGTACTCATAAGAAGAATTACCGAAATCAAACCCGATAATTTTCTTGCAGAATCGTTCGCCGCCCAATAAGTCATCATGCCTTTGAATACTTCTTGCTTCATCAATGGAGGCTACTGGAATGACTCCGGTACTGCCATACTCAAGTGCGGTTACAATGGTACTCGTTGCTCTCAGCACATCAATAACAATCACTGTTCTGGTAAAGAAATCATCGGTACAAGCCTCATTTACCGTGGATAGGCAATCGAGTTGTATGGCGGATCACCTCTTGTTTAATAATTGAGCTTGGCCAAGATGGAGAGTGTCCGATCTTAGTCCTCTCCTTAAGCATTCAAGGGACATGATATCCTCAGGAGCAATGTTTCCCAGATTGATTTCAGGCCCTAACGTTTTTAACAAGTAGACTTGTTGTAATTTCAGGGGGGTTTCCCACATGATTAATTGTTTATCCGCAATCCTGCTAAGAACCTGTTGAATCTCCTCCTCGATACATTCGCCATTCTCGTCAAAGATGCCCACACCCAATCCCGATTCTCTTCCTTCAATAGTAATGAGTTCGGCTCCGCACGCTCTGTCTGTTTCAACTGTTTTCACTAAGGCTTCTATTTCTATCGAAGATCCCCAGCTTTTCTTGCCATATTCCGTGAATACTCTCAGCCCGTGTGCTATTCCGAGCCCTATTAACTCTGACCTTAAATCTCTTTCCACTTCAATCGTGCCGTCCGAAACTTCAATTCCGTCAAATCCCAAACTTGTTATCATGTCAAAATAAGGCTTAATCGCACCTTGGCTTACAGCCACTTCCAGGAAGGTGCCGCCGGGCAGAATACAGATATCATAAGCTTTGGCCAGTTCAATTTTTCTCTCCAGCAGCTTTTGGGGATAAAGAGGAGAAGTGCCGAAACCGATCTTGACCAGATCGATATGATCGCTTGCAGCTAACAGCATATCCTCGAAGGCATGAATCCCGAGACCCTTATCAATAACCATTGTTTTTCCTGAAGATCTTGGTTTACCTAATCGCTGTCCTGTTGGATCCAGCAGCATCGGGTGCCATTCTAACGGAGTATCAGGGCTCATACATGAACTCTCCCCACATTTAGTTTAATTGCCTGCCCTAGCAATATATGCATTCATCCATAGTGGTGTTACTTATGCCTAAAAAGAGACGAGCCTGCATAAACTCTTAGTGAAGTTGGGGAAGGTTTTAAAATGCCAGATCCTTGGGAGGGAATAAAACAGATGATTAGCAAAATTGTTCTTAGCATGGCTCTTCTCCGTTTAATGTCGGGCAGCATTGAAATGCTTGCTGCCGTGATGATGCTAAGATTCAACCAAATTGAGAAGGCGATCATGATTAACTCCGGATTAGCCTTAGTTGGGCCTTGTATACTGATTGCTACAACGACAATAGGTTTGGTCGGCATAGCCGACAAGCTCTCGGCCGGTAAACTAATCTGGGTTTTTTGCGGAGTTGCCTGCATTCTGGTAGGGATCTTAAAAAAATAATTCATAATTAAGCGGCCATTGCATACATATGGTGTAAACACTTGGACAACTAGCGTGAGTTTCCTACGCAATGTCTGGGCAGGAAACTCACGCTTGGGGGTGCGTAACTTTGCCGGCATCAATTTTTGAGATTCTGCCCTTGTCGCTGGGCCGGATTCTGCAGAGGCTGCCTACAGAGCTGCTCGGCCGATTAGAAGAAATCAGAGTGAGAGAGAGCAAACCGCTGGAGATTATTTACCAAGGAAAGTACAGTTTTGTATCTGCTCAAGGAAAGCTGCTCGAGCATCCCCAAGACGCTTATGCCCCCAATCATGAGGACTGTATTAAACTTCTCGATTTATTGACGAATCATTCCATGTATACCTTGGATGAAGAATTAAAGAGAGGTTATATTACCGTTCAAGGAGGACACAGAGTAGGTTTGGCGGGAAGGACGGTATTGGATCAAGGATGCATTAAGCAAATTAAAGACATCAGTTCCTTTAATATTAGAATCGCGAGAGAGATTCAGGGAGCGGGATTACCCTTGCTGCCCTACTTAATGGACATGGGCTCGAAAAGCGTTCATCACACCTTGATCATCTCACCCCCCCAGCAAGGTAAAACAACGCTGATTCGCGATCTGGCCCGACTCATCAGCTATGGTTGGTGGCCGGATGCTCAAGCCAAGTGGAAGGGATTAAAGGTAGGTATGGTGGATGAACGTTCCGAATTGGCTGCATGCTTCCGGGGGGTGCCCGGATTTGATGTGGGTCCCCGTACAGATGTATTGGACAGTTGTCCGAAGGCAGAAGGAATGATGATGATGATTCGTTCCATGTCCCCGGATGTCTTAGTTGTCGATGAAATCGGACGGAGGGAGGATGTACTCTCCATCCATGAAGCGCTGCATGCGGGAATTAGGGTCATCGCCACAGCCCATGGGGGAAATCTGCAGGATGTCATGAGCCGTCCTATCTTAAGTGAATTGATAGCAGCCCGCGTCTTCTCCCGGTATGTTATCTTGGGTAATTCCCGGGGAGCGGGTACAATAGACAGCATTTACAACGAATCTAAATCCCGTTTGATGACATCTGCATTAACCGGGAAAGCAGGAGGTTGACGTGCTTAAGCTATTGGGAGCGATGCTGGTCTTATTAGCCGGGGGCATGATCGGATTCCACAAGGCGGCGCAATATGCTAACCGCCCCCGGCAGATCCGTCAATTGATTCATGCCCTTCAGCATTTGGAAACAGAAATTATGTATGGTTTCACGCCATTATCGGCAGCTTTAGACATCATCAGCAAGCAATTGAAGGGGCCGCTCTCAGGGTTGTTTCAACAAGTGGCCCATGATCTAAAAAGCTTGCAAGGCCATACAACAGTGGATTCTTGGCAGAAGGCCATTCAAGATTATTGGCGAAAAACGGCCATGGGCAGCAATGAACAGGACATTGTCCATCGATTGGGGTTTACCCTAGGGATAACCGATCGGGAGGACCAAGTAAAACATCTCCGTTTGGCGGTAAGTCAACTCCAGGGAGAAGAAGCCGCAGCAGCCGAAGAACAAAGGCGTTACGAGAAAATGTGGAAGAGCCTCGGGGTTCTGGCAGCT
>DASWUO010000303.1:0-3185 GCA_036401615.1 Bacilli bacterium
TTATTCTTAATTTTGCTGATAAAGGTGCAGTAGGTAAAGAGTATTTAGGGTCTATTATTGCAGAGTGCTTCCGGCGTTACCAGACTACTAAAACTTCCGTCATACTGGATAATATCAAGCAGCTTGGATTTACTTATTCCACTAAGGCCGGTATTACCATTGCCGTATCAGATGTAGAAGTGCCGCCGGAAAAAGAAACCTTGCTCAAGGAATCCGAGGATAAAGTTTTGGTCGTTCAAAACCAATTCCGTCGCGGATTGATTACGAATGACGAACGTTACGACCGTACCATCAGCATCTGGGACAAAATGAAGACAGATATTACGGAAATATTAATGAAAGCTTTAGATAAATATAATTCGATTACCATGATGGTAGATTCCAAAGCCCGTGGTAACAAATCACAAATAACGCAATTGGGTGGTATGCGCGGACTGATGGCTAATCCATCAGGGCGAATTATCGAACTTCCGATTAAATCCAACTTCCGTGAGGGGTTAACGGTTTTGGAGTACTTTATCTCCACTCACGGAGCGCGGAAAGGTTTGGCGGATACGGCATTGCGTACAGCAGATTCAGGATATCTGACCCGCCGGCTTGTAGACGTTGCGCAGGATGTGATTGTTCGGGAAGATGATTGCGGAACCGACAAAGGTTTCTCCGTCAGTAAAATTCAAGATGGTAAAGAAGTGATCGAAGACCTTTATGACCGTATTGAAGGCAGATATTCCTTTGAAACGATCAGACACCCGGAAACCAAAGAAATCATCGTGAACCGAAGCGATATGATCAACTCATCCAAAGCAGATGCCATTATTGCGGCGGGGGTAGAGACGGTTCTGATCCGATCCGTGCTAAGTTGCAGAGCTCGTCATGGGGTTTGCAAAATTTGTTATGGACGCAACTTGGCAACAGGTAAATTTGTTGATATCGGGGAAGCCGTGGGAATTATTGCAGCTCAATCCATTGGTGAGCCGGGAACACAATTGACCATGCGTACCTTCCATACCGGAGGGGTTGCCGGGGATGACATTACCCAAGGTTTACCACGGATTCAAGAGCTTTTTGAAGCGAGAAACCCGAAAGGTCAAGCGATCATTTCCGAGCTGGACGGCGTTGTTAAAGAAATTCGTGAAACCAAAGACCGCCGTGAAATTGAAATTGAAGGCGAAGCTGAGTCCAAGGTATATGCTGTCACTTATGGATCAAGAATTAGAGTACATGCCGGGCAGCAAGTGGAAGCCGGGGATGAATTAACCGATGGTTCCATCGATCCGAAGGAAATGTTGAGGATTAAGGGAATTCGTGGAGTTCAGAACTACATCCTGCAAGAGGTTCAACGCGTATATCGTAACCAAGGTGTTGAAATCAATGATAAGCACATTGAAGTGATGATTAGGCAAATGCTTAGAAAGATTAGAATTGTGGATGGCGGTAACACCACGTTATTGCCTGGCGCTTTTGTTGATATTCACGAGTATGAGGAAGCAAACAGGGAAGCTTTATTCTCTGACAGTGAACCTGCTGTTGCGAGACCAGTACTTCTTGGGATAACCAAAGCCTCATTAGAAACAGATTCCTTCTTATCTGCAGCCTCCTTCCAAGAGACCACAAGAGTATTAACTGACGCAGCCATTAAAGGCAAGGTTGACAAATTGCTGGGCTTGAAAGAAAACGTCATTATCGGTAAGCTTATTCCGGCAGGTACAGGAATGATGCGCTACCGCAATATAAGTCTAGCCGATCCTAAGCTGGATATGGAAGACGATGTTGAAGAAGAGTTAGAGCCCGTTGCTGTAGAATAAATGACAAGTTCAAGGCAATAAGCTGCTTTGAGGAGAAAGAGACGTATCGGAGATTCAAGGGTTGAAGACACCTTTCTTTTTCCTCTAAGCTAAATATTTACATTCTATTTGTATTTTATTAGTTGACACCTCATAACTGAAATGCTAATATGTCGTAGTATGCCCAAATAATAACCCCTGTTCTTTTCATAGAAGAACGAAAAAGGCCGTTTACCCATGGAGGATGTTTTTAATGTCCTATGATAGAATTACTCAGGCTGGTAAGTTATGTATTGGTGCAAAACAAACTGCAAAGTTGATTGAGTTGGGAATGGCCAATGAAGTTTTTATTGCTAAAGATGCAGATCCGCGGGTTACTCTCAAGATAACGAATCTTTGCAAAAAAACAGGAATGAATGTGACTTACGTGGATTCTATGAAACAGCTTGGAAAAGCTTGTCGAATAGCAGTCGGCGCAGCAGTTGCAGCCATTGTGAATGAATAAGAAGATAAAGGCCTTTTTCTTTGTTCATTTATGAACCGCCTGGATCTGTGGGCTTGCATTATCATTTTATTCATCATTTATTCAGGGAGAGGGGGTGACGAAATTGCCAACAATTAATCAATTAGTTCGTAAAGGGCGCAAAGCCAAGATTGTAAAATCTAAATCTCCTGCGCTGCAAAGCGGTTACAATGCTATGAAAAGAAGAGAAACAGATTTAAGCTCTCCCCAAAAACGCGGAGTATGTATTCGTGTAGGTACGATGACACCCAGAAAGCCAAACTCAGCTCTTCGTAAATATGCGCGGGTACGTTTAACCAATAAATTGGAAGTAACAGCTTATATCCCGGGTATTGGACATAATCTTCAAGAGCATAGCGTTGTACTGATCCGCGGAGGTAAAGTTAAGGATTTGGCTGGAGTTCGTTATCATATTGTGCGCGGTGCTTTAGATACTGCCGGTGTGAATAACCGTAAGCAAGGCCGGTCGAAATACGGCACCAAACGTGCAAAAGCAAAAAAATAATTTTATCCAAGATGGATGAATTTTCTAAGAAAGGGGGATAACTATGCCACGTAAAGGTCCAGTTACTCGTAGAGATGTATTGCCAGATCCATTATACAACAGCAAGTTAGTTACACGATTAATCAACCGCATTATGTTGGACGGCAAGAGGGGAACAGCTTCAACTATCCTTTATCAAGCTTTCAACATCATTCGCGAACGCGCAGGCAAAGAGCCTATGGAAGTTTTTGAAGCGGCCATTAAGAACATTATGCCGGTATTAGAAGTTAAAGCACGCCGTGTAGGAGGTTCAACCTATCAGGTTCCTCTGGAAGTTAAACCGGAAAGACGTACTGCTTTAGGATTGCGTTGGTTGGTTAACTATTCTCGTAAT
>DASWUO010000304.1:0-4228 GCA_036401615.1 Bacilli bacterium
AGACGGTAACCGCGGGAATTACACCCGAATCCTCCGCCAGCCTTTATGTGTATGATGATGCGGGGCGTATTTTCTATCCTTACGGACTTGCCCAAATTCCTTTTGACCTTAATAAGAGGATCGTTGCTCCGAACGGAACGGAAATCACCCATTTGGAAACAGGCCAACCGCACATCATAGATCTTAAGCATTCCTCCTACACCGGCTTAACCATTGCTTTGCTCCAGCCTAAAGAAGCTCTCCTGAAGCCGATTCGCCAACTGCATGTGTTGAGCTTTATTATTATCGGTGCAGCTGAACTGCTTGCCTTATTGCTCTCCTACTGGATCGCCAAAACCATCACTTCACCTATTCTTAAGCTGCAGCGGTACGTTCGTAAGGTGGATTTGGACAACGTCCCTGCTTCCTTGTCTCCCGATCAATTCAAGTACTCCTTCGAAGTGAATGAATTATATGAAACCTTTGTCAAGATGACCTTAGGGCTTCACAGTTCGATGAATCAGGTGATCGACCTGCAAAGCAGGGAAAATATAGCCCAAATGCAGGCGCTATATGCACAAATGAACCCGCATTTTCTTTATAATACCTTGACCTCCATCGGTAGGCGGGCAGAAGAATCGGCAGACCCCCATGTAGCTCAAATGTGCTATAAGCTTACCCAAATGATGAGGTACAGCACCTTATCCATTTCAACCCCTGTAGCCATTAAAGAGGAATTGACGCACGCCACTTCCTTTCTTGAACTGATGAAGATGCGATTCGAGCATCAATTTCATTATGAAGTGGAGATCGATCCCACAATCGAGGAAGAACTGGTACCAAAACTTCTCTTACAGCCATTTTTGGAAAATTGCTTTACCCATGGCTTTCAAAAAGTAGAGCCCCCATGGGCCATTAGAATTATCATTCAACAAGATCCGGAGGATTTAAACATCTGGAGCATTTCCATCATAGATAACGGCATCGGCTTTGAACAGGCAGCACTTGAAAAAATACAGGAAATTATCGATATACTTCATTCCGGTCAAGCGTTCGAGCTGCATCAAATTACCACGCGTGGGCTTGGAAACATTGGTGTTGAGAATACATTGACTAGATGCCGAATGTTCTGGAAGGATCGGGTACGGTTTACGGTTCGCAATTTGCAGGAAGGTACCCATATTAGGATCCAAATCAGCAAACTTTAAGGAGATGACCTAATGTTTCGGATTATCATCGTGGAAGACGAACCCCCTATTATACGCAGCATCAAAGAAAAGATTATCAACATAGATCCAGACTTTAAAGTGGTCGGTGAATATCATAACGGAGAAGCGGCGCTTTTGGAGATGGATATCGTTAAACCGCATGTGCTTATCACGGATTTGCGTATGCCTGTTATGGACGGAACTACCCTGTTGGAACGTGTCCGGGAGGAATACCCCGAAATGATTTGCGTCATTCTAAGCGGATATCAGAACTTTGAATACACAAGAATGGCTATCCGCAAGGGCGTAACCGATTATTTGTTGAAGCCGCCGACAGAGGAAACCATATTTGAATTGCTTGTCGGCATCAAAAAGAAGCTGATGCAGAATCAATCTCTTATCGAATCGGAGATCCTGCAGCATCTGGTATTCCCACATCAACATGCACACGAAAATGATGTGAGAATAGATAAAATGGCCAAAGAATACTTTTATCATGCCAATTATGTCATGCTTTATGCTTGGATTCCCACTGAGCTGCAACAGGACCTCCCAGTGCAATTGCTGTTATTGAAAGTGAGGGGGTGGCTAAAGAAAGGAGAACGGCACTATCTGATCTCCTCTTTGGCCAATGAATTCATCGTGGTGTTCGGTGTACATGAGCTGCATGACAAGAGATATCTCGAATGTGAAGCTTTAATAAGAAGCTTGTCCGGCATCGATTCGGTTTCCTTCGTACTCTTGCCTATAGAGGGCTGGATTTCGAGAATCCCTGAGCTGCTGGTGAAAGCCCGCAAAGCTGCCTACGTCAATAATTATGCTGCTCAAGCATCCGTGGTTATTGTAAAAGCGGATGATATGACACATGAACCCCATAGAATGGATCTACCTGTGAATGCCATAAATCATTTGCTTTCTTTTTTGCGTAAGCAAAAGAACCATGAGTTCAATAAACAATTCGTTTCCATGATCCGCGCGTCTAATCTCGAAACCTACCCTAGAGTCCTATGGATCAAAACGATGCAGCATCTTGTCCAAACGCTCGAAACGCATGTACAACCCCCCATAAATTCAAGTAAAGCAAGAAGTATGGAAGATGAAATTGCACAGGCGATATGGGGAACCGTAAATTCAGCTGTAATCATCGAGCATTTAAAGCAAATTTTTGGACGTTTTTTCCAAGAATACGAAGAAACAGAAGAAACCGACTGGATCACCGATGTAGAAGAATATCTCAAAAAGTATTACGTATCCAGCATTTCCCTTACTGATCTCTCCGAGAAATTTAATTTGAATGCTTCTTATCTGAGCTATGTTTTCAAAAGTAAGAAGAATAAATCTCCCAATGATTATCTAATCGAACTGCGTGTCGAAGAAGCCAAGAGACTCATCAAAGAGCATCCCAGATTGCTGTTCAAAGACATTGCGGAGCAAGTAGGCTATCCGGATCCTTATTATTTCAGCAAACTGTTTAAGCAGTGGACCGGTTTGACACCGACTGAATACAAGAGGACCCAGTATTTTTAAATAATTCAGAAAGTCTAAACCCTCTTTGGGTATTGATGGAATTGTTGTTTGTTCATTTCGGCCAACTCCCCTAATACACTTTCTGCAATTGCCGATCCGCCTTAAGGATCTCCACCGCTTCACGGAAGCGCAAGGAATGAATTACTTCCCGTTCGCGCAAAAATTTCAAGCTATCCTGCAAATCCACATCATCCGTCAGATCAATCAACCATTGGTAAGTGGCCCGGGCTTTCTCCTCAGCAGCAATGTCCTCGTATAGGTCGGCAATAGGGTCTCCTTTGGCTTGAATATAAGCCGCTGTAAAAGGAACGCCATCCGCATTATTATAGAAAAGGGCTCTATCATGGGCAGCATAATGAGCCCCCAAACCTGCATCCTTCAATTGCTCTACCGTAGCATCCTTCGTCAGCTTGTAAATCATTGTGGCAATCATTTCCAAATGGGCAAATTCTTCAGTCCCAATATCCGTTAACAACCCTATGACTTTATCCGGTATCGAATATCGCTGATTTAAATACCGCAGCGCTGCCGCCAGCTCCCCATCTGCTCCCCCGTATTGTTCCATCAACAGTTTAGCCATCATCGGATCACATTTATTCACCCTAACCGGATATTGCAATTTCTTTTCATAAATCCACAAAGGGATTCCTCCTCTTTATCATTCTGCTTAAACCTGCCAAGGCCACGGGGTATGGTTCCACTGCCATGGCTGCTTCGAGTAACTGTGCCCAAAATGCAGCAAAGGGCCAAAATTCATCTCATATTGATAAGCCAACTGCTGCCTTCTCTGCACATGCTGGTTGTATTGTTGAAGCGCTTGGGAATCCTGCGGATGGGTATCGAGATACAAATTTAATTCCACTAACACAAAATCCACTGCCTGCAGCTCTTCCAGTAACTGATAATAGTGATCGTCTACCGTCTTCTTCATCTTGAATATTTCCCCTTTCTACTTGCTTAACCAACTAACTGCTCCTGTTATTTCTGTGACTTGTACGGGCTGTAAAACGCCGGCCAAAGTGTACCATATTTCAGTGCCTCCTGCGGGGTGAATTGAGGCAGCCCCATGGGCTGAAAGCTGGTAAATACATTGGGCGGAATGATGTATTCTTTGCACGGGATAGGCGGACATGGATCAAACGGCCCTGCAAAAGTTTCATATGATCTTATTTGACTATTCATCTAGAGAGTCTCCCTCCTGTTACTTATTGGCGCTTATTGACGCTTATAGAAACTGTAGTGATGTCTACTTTTTTTATGTTTCTATAGTATGACAACAGCCTATCCCTGGTTACTCTTCAATATGGGCTGTAAGGGGATTTGTCGGGTTATGATCGATGTAACAATAAGATCTAAACTAGACCCTATTGCCAATAATTAGCCTCCTACTTTCGATATAAGTTTCTTTTCAGACCTTAAATATTGTAGACACAGGAAAAGGGAAATGTTTTTTTATTAATAAGTTTCTTTTTGGACCCTATACCGTCGTAATATTTCCCTGCCTTTTGCGTAGG
>DASWUO010000305.1:0-5277 GCA_036401615.1 Bacilli bacterium
CCTTGAATATTAAAAATTTTACAGACTTGAACAGGTTCCTTAAAAAACAAAAAAAGCTCACCTTCACGGCGAGACCTGGGGACGAAACGCAATTAACCTATTCCATACTCATTCCTTTTGCTGTTGTTGGCTATCACGTGTGGCATGAGGGTGAACCGTATATTGCCGTTGACCCTTTAGGACTTCAGGAAGGAGTAAGATATATCCCCTTTTCCGCTTTTGTGAACCAAGGGAACTATTATGCGCAGTAAATCAACCTGATTTTTTCGGATTCTTGTGATCAAACCACAAACTCAGAGCCATCGGCAGCAATCCAAACCAGCGATTCTGCCATGGCTCCTTATGCTGCCGCCTGGGTTGGCCTTTTTTGTTATTCGAGTCATCTATGTAGGTTACCACTTGTTCTGTTATAAATTGCACCAATTCAGCCCCTTTTGTACCTGCCATCGGTCGTGCCTCCTCTTCATATATTTTTCCTGTATCCTTAATTATTGCCAAAATCGTATTTATTCATTCCAATTTCAAATGCCGATACAGCCGCACTAAACCGTAAGCTATAAGAATTTTACTTACTATGGTATACTTTATGTATTAAGTGATCAAGGATGGTTGACGATTGACATGAACAATGACAGGGTTCGAAAACTTCTCGAGCAAGATCTTATGTCCATAGACCTCGATCTGCGGAAATCCGGGGATCAATTAACGATAGTCCTTATTGGGGGGGCGTCCATTGTATTGGCATATAATTCATCTATTAAAACAACAGAAGACATCGATGTATTAGAGTCCCGCCCCGTTCGTATTTTAGAGCGCCATGGAATTTCCATGTATCCGGATCATTATCTGAATTTACTCGAGGATTATCATGAACGAATCATAGATGTTCCCTTCATTGGCATGACCAACCTGACAGTTAAATCCTTGGGTACCATCGACGTCGTGATTTCAAAAATCGGGGCAGGACGTTCCAAAGATATTGCTGACTGCAAGCAAATGGCACAGGAAGGTATTCTTATTGAAGCCATTTTCCGCCCTTATTTTAATCGTTGGTTGGAGCGTTTTGAAGATAAGAAGCCTCTTGAGAATTTATATAACATCATATTTCATGAGTAGGTGATGAAGATGGACACCGTGTTGAATCATCATGTAGATTCTCAATATCTAAACAAGAATTTCCGGAAAAATATGGAACAATCCGTGCTGCATTTCACTGGCATTTCTTTATCAGAAGATACGATTGACCAGATCCTGAAAATTTGCAAAATTAATAATAGAGAAAACGGCCGTTATTCTTATTTACTTCATACCCTATGGCTTATTGGCGATTCCTATGTACTCGAAGCTTACAAGAAAGCACATTTAGAAGGCTATATGCGTTCATCCGTAAAGATATTGGAGTTAATGCAGCGCAGGATGGAATATAATGATTTTGAATTTAATATATTCTTGGAGTTCAAGAACCTGGAATTAAATTTCAATCAATATTTAAACCCTATTCGCCGAATTGCTCCGATAGATAAAGAAATCATGAAATTTATATTTCAATTTATCATACGATTTAAAAAGGAAAATGGAATTCCTATAAAGGTTTGGTAAGAACTTGATTTTATAAAGTCAATCTTTGCTGTTCCGATGACTAAATCTCCTGCGGGGCTTCCAATCCAATCAACTTCATCCCAGTTTGCATGGTCAATTGTACACATTTCACCAACGCCAATCTTGCTTCTCTGGTTTCTGGATCCTCAACTTTAATAATCGGGCATTCGTGATAAAACCGATTAAAGCTCTGCGCCAGATCAACCAAGTAACGGCTAATAACAGAGGGCTCGAGCTTGGCTCTGGCCAGTTCAACTTTCTCCGGAAAAAGAAACAGCTGTTTTAACACTAATTGTGCTTCCAAATTGGTCAAATGACCCGCATCCACCGTTCGGGCCCCCGCGAGGTAGCCTTCGACCTCATAGCCTTTGGTTACAGACGCTTTACGCAGCACACTGCAAGTTCTCGCATGGGTGTATTGAACGTACGGGCCGGTCTCACCGTCAAAATTCAACACTTCCCTCCATGAGAAGGAAATGTCCTTAGTCCTGTTGCCGCTTAAGTCATTAAAGATGATCGCGCCTACCCCGATTTGCCGGGCTACCGTCTCTTTATCTTCCAACTCCGGATTTTTGCTGTTTATGATTTCCAATGTCTTGCTGATCGCTTGCTGAAGCATGTCTTCGAGCATAATCACGTTGCCTTTACGTGTCGAAAGCTTCTCTCCTTCAAAGCTCACCTGCCCGAATGGCACATGAATCATCTGTTCTGACCAATCGTATCCCATCAATTTAAGGATTTGAAAACATTGCTGAAAGTGCAAGCTTTGCGTACCGCCCACCACATAGATACATTTGTCGAAATTGTAGGTGTTCTTCCGATAGATGGCTGCGGCCACATCCCGTGTATGGTACAACGTCCCGCCGTCTTTCTTGATCATTAAGGCAGGAGGCATATTGTACTCCTCTAACCGCACCAACAAAGCGCCATCATCTTCTTCCAGCAGCCGCTTATCTTTTAATTCCTGGACAACGCCCATCGTTTTATCATTATAGAAGCTCTCTCCCGCGTAAGAGTCGAAGCTGACCCCCAGAAGATCGTAGATTCGGCTGAATTCCTGCAAGCTGATTTCCTTAAACCAAGTCCATAGCTTTACAGCCTCCCCATCCCCTTGCTCCAGCTTGACAAACCATGCCCTTGCTTGATCCTCAAGTTCGGGCCGAGTTTCCGCTTCTTCATGGAACATAACATAAATACGCAGCAATTCATCGATTCCTTCGGATTCAATGGCTTCCGCATTTCCCCACAGGTGATAAGCTACAATTAACTTGCCGAATTGCGTGCCCCAATCCCCGATATGGTTTACGCCGATACATTGATAGCCCATAAATTCATAAATTTTATAGATCGCATTCCCTATAACCGTTGACCGCAAATGCCCGACATGAAAAGGTTTGGCTATATTGGGGGAAGAAAAATCAATCACGATGCTGCGGCCTTCCCCGATATTTCGAGAACCGTAATGACCGGAAGATGTTAGAATATGATGAATTAACTTTCCGGCGAATTCAGTTTTGTCTAAATAATAATTGACATAGCCCGATACCGCTTCTGATTTCTCGAAGCTTGCGGGTGTGGAAAGTCCATTAATTTGTTCGGCGATGACTTGCGGAGATTTCCTTAATTGCTTGCTTAGCTTAAAACACGGAAGCGAGAGATCCCCCATCTCCGGGTTTGGAGGGTATTCCAGCATACTTAATATCGTTTCGTAGTCAACTTCCGTTAATTGTGCAGCAATACTTGCAGCCAACTGCTCTTTATAATCCATGATCATTTAATCCTTCCCTTAACCTATATTCCAACAAATATAAATGAGATATGTACCCATATTGCAACAAAGCACCCCACTGGGGTGCTTAATTTTATAGTTGATGCGCTATCAAAATAATACACTTAGGAAAGGATATTGTCAAACGCGACAGAACGGATCCTATCCCTATTAGTTATGAACATTATGTGACTGGAAAGGATTATTGAATAAAAGGTCGAATTATGGATCAGTATGCAGAAATAAAATCAAATTGCCGAATTCCCAATAAGGGAAACGGGGGATCCAAATTGGGTGAATTGATCTCGAATCAGAGGGATCATAGGGAACCTTTAACCGAACCCCACAGCTAACCTCGTAGGCACAGAAGGAGTCGTTCACGTTTTGAAAAAGCTTTCTCTAGTTCTATTTAGTATGGTTTTATGGTTCACTTTTCAAGTTGGTATGGCTTCAGCAGAAAGTTTAGATGAAAAAGTAAACGATGTTCTGGGAACACCTTATAAATGGGGTGGAACCTCAACGAAAGGTTTTGATTGTTCCGGATTCATTATTTATGTGTTTAAGCATTACAAAATTGAATTACCACGCACCTCTAAATCCCAAGCTAAGATAGGTGAAAAAGTTTCAAAAGATGACTTAAGGCCAGGAGATTTGGTATTTTTTAATACGAACGGAGTAAATATCTCTCACGCAGGGATTTATCTTGGGAATGGTGAATTTGCCCACTCTTCGAGCAGTCGAGGGGTCAGAATCAGCAAGATGAATGAAGCTTACTACGCCAAACGGTATGTCACAGCCCGGAGAATCACTTCCAGTGGAGATTATTCACATATGACTCTTGATGATGAAAATATTGACATTCAAGATGTTAACCATGACGAAGATAATAAAAATTAAAATATGAATAGCATTTATGTTAGATTAACCCCATGCTCCTGCATGGGGTTTTTACTCGACATTTGTGGCTTTACTTAGGATTCCAGAATGTGGGGGTTGTTTATTTGGCTTATTCTCACTATAATCGTTTATCGAAAGGAGGTAGCCACCATGGCAAAGTGGAAAGTATTCGGGTTTCTTGTTTCACTCTTGATATTCGGGTTCAGTTTATCAAGCGAAACAGTTCAAGCCGCCGCTACTTTAAAACAAGGAAGTGCGAACGGTGATGTTTGGGATTTACAGTACCGTTTAAAAACCTTAGGTTTTTACCAACAATCCTTAGACGGCATATATGGTTCTCAGACTTCTTCATCCATCTACCGTTTTCAAAAAGAATATGGGTTGTCTGCTGATGGAATAACGGGTGTCCAGACTTGGAATGCCCTAAGAAAATACACATTAAATCTCAGTGAAATGGAAATCATGGCCAAAGTGATATACAGTGAAGCACGAGGCGAACCACATAAGGGACAAGTCGCAGTAGGAGCTGTAGTCATGAACCGTATTCAATCAGAATTATTTCCCGACAACATTAGAGCTGTCGTTTTTCAACCTAGTGCATTTAGCGCTGTTGATGACGGACAGTTTTGGTTAACTCCAAATAGGTCCGCTTATTTAGCAGCGTTGGATGCGGTACGCGGTTGGGATCCTACCTACAATTCATTGTATTATTTCAACCCTAAAACTGCCACAAGTAAGTGGATTTGGTCTCGTCCACAAAAAGTGACGATAGGCAATCATATCTTTTCCAGTTGATCTAATAGTTATACAAAAGATGATCAAGTGGATGCTCCGCTCAGCTTCGGCTCGCGGAGTTTTATTTTAACATAGGCAATACTACCCTATGAATCTATGAATTAGCTTGCTTGTTTTTAAAAACTACATAATGTAGTATATAATTATGAGCATCCCAGGGGGTGAAAAACGATTATGAAAAAAAGAAAATTACTTACACTAGCCATGCTGTGTGTTCT
>DASWUO010000306.1:0-3335 GCA_036401615.1 Bacilli bacterium
AAATAAAAGAAAATATTCATGATGCTAGGCTGTCCTCTCTAGATCCAAGATAGTATTAATAATACGTTATTGTTGTGAAGATGTTTTAATTTCACTGCTAAGCGAATCGCCTAGATTCAGGCGTATTCAGCTTTTCGCATAAAACACTCAAGAATAAGCATATTATTGATATATTATAGATTGAGGTGACATCTTAATGAAAAGTCTTGGTTCGCGGCTTAAAGAAATGAGAGAACAAAATAGCTTTACCCAAGTTGAGGTTTCAAGAATGCTGGACATTTCCAATGGGACATTATCAGGGTATGAACGCAATTATCGTGAGCCCGACACGAAAACGCTCATTAAATTAGCGAGACTATACAATGTCACAACGGATTATTTACTCACCGGATATAAGATGCTTCCGGTTAAGGATCCCTCGTTATCCATAGTGGAGGACCAAGTTAAAGGACTCGCAGCGGAAGTTACCCATTATGAGCGGGAATTCCTGATTCGCAGTTTAACCTTGTTAAGGGAAGTTATGTCCAAAGCTGTCCAAGAGAAGAGTTAACCGTTATTTTTGTTTTTCCATAGCTGCTTTAAGCAGATCACCCAGATTGGAACCGAGTTCTTTGTTATCACTATATTGGCGGATCAGTTGCTGTGCTTCTTTCTTGACTATCCTTCCTCCACTGTTATCATCCAACATCTCTATGACATTACAGGATCGACATTGCGCATATTTGCCGGCTTTTCCGGTGTTGATTTCCATCTTTTTGCGGCATTGCGGGCAGCGTTTATTGGATAGCTGTTTCTCTGCAGAGCGGCGGTAGGTGCACTCCCTATTAATGCATACGAGCATCTTCCCCTTCTTATTCTTCACCTCCGACAAGAC
Organism: Bacilli bacterium; assembly: GCA_036401615.1. Classification (GTDB taxonomy): domain Bacteria; phylum Bacillota; class Bacilli; order Paenibacillales; family DASWUO01; genus DASWUO01. Next base: position 875 of record DASWUO010000306.1, read on the forward strand.
ATTATCGCACTCCGGACACTTGCTGTGTGTAAGATTATGAGGTTTATATTCGGTCGCGCTGTTCTTAACCTCTCTAACCATTTCCGTGGTTTGCTGCCTGATGCTGAGCAGGAATTTTTCCATGTTGCCTTTACCTTTAGAGATGTTCTCCAGCTCTTGCTCCCACTTCGCGGTTAACTCAGGTGAACGGAGCTCCGCAGCCACCAACTCAATCAGTTGAAGCCCTTTTCCCGTGGGGATCAGATGGTTTCTGACGCCTTGCCTTTCGATCGTATCCGTCGACAACAGCTTCTCAATGATATCGGCCCGGGTCGCCGGTGTACCCAACTTAAACTTCTCCATGAAGGTCAATAAAGTAGCTTCTGTATAATGCGCCGGCGGTTTGGTAAAGAGGTTCCGGGCTTCGCATTTCTTTACGCCGGCCATATGACCAACTATTAAATCAGGCAAGAGCTGGTGGGACTCCAAGTTTTCCGTTTCTGGAGAACCTTCATCTGGATCCTGTTGGCCAGACTGTTCTTTCCCGTAAACCTCCTTCCACCCGGATTCCTTAATCACCTTCCCGGCCGCATGAAAGGGCTCTTTGGCCACCTCAACCACCAGGGTAGTTTCATCATAACGGTAAACCGGATAGAATAGGGCGATAAAGCGCCGCACAATCAGGTCATATAATCTTCTTTCTTCTGCAGTCAGGGCGTTTAAATTAACGTATTGTTCGGTTGGGATGATGGCATGGTGGTCCGTTACTTTGCTATCGTCTACTGCGCGTACTGACAGGGTCAGGGGTTTGCGCATTAACGGGTTGATTAAAGCGGCATAAGGCCCTACGGCTGCACTGCTTAGACGTCCTTTGAAGGTAGGGACTATATCAGCAGAGAGGTACCGGGAATCCGTCCGCGGATAGGTGACCATCTTATGCTGTTCATACAACTTCTGCAGGACCGTGGAGGTTTGTTTGGCTGAGAAACCATAACGTTTATTGGCATCGCGCTGCAGCTCTGTTAAATCATAAGGCAAGGGTGGCGCTTCGGTTTTCTGCGTGGTTTTTAATTGCGTAACTTTGCCGGTTTGGCCTTGCACTTTCTCGCGGATCACTTCCGCCTTAGGCAGGTCAAAGATCCGGCTTTCTTGGGTTCCCGGGCTGCGCCAGGTGCCCCGAAAGCTGCCGAAGTCCGCTTCAACTAAACGGTACTCTACGGGCTTAAAGTTCTTTATTTCCTTCTCCCGATTGATTAACATGGCCAGAGTTGGGGTTTGCACCCGCCCTGCAGCAAGCTGGGCGTTATATTTACTGGTTAAGGCCCGGGTAACATTCAGGCCGATGAACCAATCCGCTTCAGCCCGGCACACCGCCGATTGGTACAGGCTGTTATATTGGCTGCCTGCTTTCAAGTTGGCAAAGCCTTCCTTGATGGCTTTATCGGTTTGGGAGGAAATCCAGAGCCGCCTGAAAGGCTTGCGCCACTTAATCAACTCCATGATCCAGCGGGCCACCAGTTCACCTTCCCTGCCGGCATCTGTGGCAATGATGATTTCGTTCAAGTCGTTACGTTTGGCTAGTTGGGCTATGGCCTTGAATTGGGGAGAAGTTTCTTTAATCACCTTCAACTCCATACGCGGAGGAAGAATCGGGAGATCCTCCAAATTCCATGTTTTAAACTTGGCATCATAGTCTTCAGGTTCCGCCAAGGTAACCAGATGGCTCAGAGCCCAAGTCACGACGTATTTCGGTCCTTCAATGTAGCTTTTGGTTTTCTGCGTGCAGCCTAAGACACGGGCAAGTTCCCTGGCTACACTGGGCTTCTCCGCCAAAACTAAAGCTTTCATCTATAAATTTCTCCTCTTCTGCTGATGTATTTTTTGTATGATTCCATTGTATGTTAAAATAGTGAAAAGCAAAAGGAGGATGCAGCATGAACATAAAGAAAGGGCAGAATATCCTTCTCTTTGACGGCATCTGCAATCTGTGCAGCGTTGTTGTGCTGTTCATTCTTCGCCGGGATCCTAAGCTTAAATTTCGGTTTGCCTCCTTGCAATCAGAAACTGGACAATCGCTGCTTAAGCAGCATAATCTCCCTTTAGAAAACAACGGGACGTTTGTCTTCATTGCGAACGGGGTCGTTTACACCAAGTCAACGGCTGTGCTTCAGGTGGCAAAGAGATTAAACGGGCTGTGGCCGATCCCCTTTTACATCTTCATCCTTGTCCCGCCAATCATCAGGGACGGCATCTACTCTTACGTCGCCCGAAATCGTTATAGATGGTTTGGTGTGAAGCAAGAATGCCTGTTACCTACGCCGGAAATAAAGAGCCAGAGAGGACAAAACCGATGAAACCTAGAGTCTATATTACAGCACCCATTCCTGAAGAAGTGGAACAGTACATAGCGAAGCATTGTGAGTACCGAAAATGGGAAGGGGCTGCACCCATCCCCCGTGAAGAGTTATTTCGGCAATTGTCT
>DASWUO010000307.1:0-10885 GCA_036401615.1 Bacilli bacterium
TGAGATCATAGCCGGATTAGCCACGATAGAAGTGGCTGGCGTTGCAGGGATGAGCGGCGGAATTGCCGGGGGCATTGCCGAATTGCTTGGGCGCAAGAATTTGTCCAAAGGGGTTAAAGTGGAAGTCGGACAAAGGGAAGCCGCTGTTGATGTATTCATTATTATTGAATACGGTTATCGCATACCGGAAGTCGCTAATGAGATTCAACGAAACGTGAAGAATGCCATTGATTCCATGACCGGTTTACATGTAGTGGAGGTTAACGTCCATATTCATGATGTTCATTTCAAGGGAACTGACAAGAATGATGTGGAATCCCTTGCTATACAGAGAGTTAAATAGTTCATAAACCATTTGAGGAGACCCCCTAATGATTTCATAGGGGGTTTCCTCAAATAATGTGTGTTAAGAAAATGACGATCTAAGTAAGGGGACAGGCTGTTATGATTAGAATGGTGGACAAGTTTCTGTTATTTATATTCAGCCTTGTAGCAGGGATAGGTTCATTGATCCTCTTGCTGATGGCGTTAAAAGCAATTCCTTATACTACCTCCAGCAATTACGTGGACTATGCTTATCACAACATGCTGGTCCGGAATTTGTTTATCGTTTTTTCGCTCATATTTGTTTTGATCAGTGCCCGGTTTTTCTACATAGCCATTCGTCCAAGCCGGGTCGGCGGCCCTTCCATCGACCAGAGAACAGATTACGGCGATATAAGAATCTCCTTGGAGACTATTGAAAACCTTTCTTTGAAAGCTGCGGCTAAGGTAAAGGGAGCCACAGACTTAAAAACAAGAGTGAAGGTTAGCGAGCTGGGCTTGGAAATTGTCATTAGAGCGATTGTCGATGGGGATAGCCCTATACCAGCACTTACCGAAGAAGTCCAACGTTCCGTCAAATTCCATATTGAAGAAACAACGGGTATCCCCGTTGCCTCTGTGTCTGTGTTCGTGGCCAATATCGTTCAGTCCAATACCTTTAAAAGCAGAGTGGAATAGAGGTGTATTCGCTTATGTGGCATGAGTTATGGTATAAATACAAAGGAACACTTACAGGTACGGCTTGCGGCTTTATTCTGGGTATAGTTTATTTGTTTTTTGGGTTTTGGGACATGGTGGTATTTGCTTTTATTGTTCTGGTTGGATTTTATTTAGGGAGTAAATTGGACCATCCGAAAAATTTGACGGGGAATGTTCCGAACGTTTACAAATGGCTTGCAGATAGATGGAAGATGTTCAGGTAAAGCATAAGCTTATCTCAGGAGGATTATTATGAAACGAAGATTGGCAAGGGAAATGGCCGTACAAAGCTTGTATCAGATGGAGATGAACGAGGTCTCGGCCGAAACGGCCGTTGACACGGTGTTAGAAGAGGCTAATCATGAGAATGAATCCAATATGGAAATTACAGATGAACATAATCTGAAGCAGTTCGTCATTGGACTCGTAGAGGAAACCTATAAAGTAAAAGAGTATATCGATTATATGCTTGCTCAATATCTGAAGGGATACCAGATGGACAGGCTGTCAAGGGTAGACCGGCAAGTGCTGCGGTTAGCAGCTTATGAAATGGTGTTCCGCGATGATGTTCCACCAAAGGTTGTAATTAATGAGGCGATAGAACTCTCTAAACATTTTGGCATGGAGGACTCAGGAAAGTTTGTGAATGGTGTCTTGGGTAAGATGATCAAGGAACTGGATCAGCTTAAACAGAAAGTCGCCCTTGAGATGAAAATATAAGAAAGGGGGAAGAACTTTGCAAGCTCAACTGATCAATGGGAAAGAAATAGCCATAGAAATGAAAGAAACCCTTAAGCTCGAAGTGCAGCAATTGATATCCCAAGGCATTCGGCCAGGTCTTGCCGTTGTTTTAGTGGGGGAAGATCCGGGTTCCCAGATCTATGTTCGCAATAAAGCCAATGAATGCGAGAAACTGGGTATTTACTCCGAAGTGATTCGTATTCCGGAGACTACCACGGATTTGGAGTTGCTCGAATTGATTCATAAGCTTAATCAGAATACGGATATTCACGGCATTCTGGTACAATCGCCATTACCTGCCCACATTTCTGAAAAAGCCATCGTTAATGCTATTGACGCAGCAAAAGATGTGGATTGTTTCCACCCTGAGAATGTGGGGAACCTGATGATTGGGGATAAGGGTATATTGCCATGTACCCCTGCAGGGATTATTGAAATGCTTAAAGTTTCGGGAATTGAAATGGCCGGTAAACAGGCGGTTGTGATAGGCCGCAGCAATATAGTGGGAAAACCTATAGCCATGCTTTTATTAAGAGAGAATGCTACGGTTACGATATGTCATTCCAAGACGGTGGATATGAAGCAAATTACCCGTCAAGCCGATATTGTTATAGCTGCAGTAGGAAGAGCTCATTTCATTACAGAGGATTATATTAAACCGGGGGCCGTAGTCATTGATGTAGGCATTAACCGTTTAGAGAACGGTAAGGTGGTTGGCGATGTGGATATGGAAAGCGTTAAACGGGTAGCAGGTTACGTCTCTCCTGTTCCGGGAGGCGTTGGCCCCATGACCATTACTATGCTCCTGAAAAACACACTGGAAGCCGCAAAACATACCTTGTCTAAACGAGTTTGAAATAGAAATAAAAACTGGACGTAGAAATTGAATCCCCCAAGAGGTGACCCATGACGCTGCCAAATCAAGAGCGTGTCTTATCCATAAAGGAATTAACCCGCTATATCAAGATGAAACTGGAGTCCGACACACTCCTGCAGGATGTCTGGATCCGCGGGGAAATCTCTAACTTTACGAAACATTCCAGCGGTCACTTATACTTTACCTTAAAGGATAAAGAATCCCGTGTAAAAAGCATCATGTTTGCCTCGCAAGCACAGCGGTTGATTTTTTTTCCCCGGGAAGGGTTAAAAGTCATGGTGAAAGGGAGCATTTCTCTTTATGAGCGGGATGGCCAATATCAATTTTACGTAACACAAATGCAGCCTGATGGCATAGGCAGTTTGTATCTGGCCTTCGAAGAGTTGAAGAAAAAGCTGGCCGCAGAGGGCTTGTTTTCAGCAGACCTTAAGAAAAGCTTACCCCGCTATCCTAAGGCCATTGGAGTCATCACATCTCCCACCGGGGCAGCTGTACGTGATATTGTCATTACACTGCAGCGGCGGTATCCTTCAGCATCTATCTTGCTCTATCCTGTATTGGTGCAGGGAACCCAAGCTGCGGCATCCATAGCCAAAGCTATTCGGACCATGAATGATCTTGCCGAGGTAGACGTCTTGATTGTCGGTCGCGGCGGGGGTTCCCTGGAAGAATTATGGCCATTTAATGAAGAAATTGTCGCCAGAAGCATTCATGCTTCCACTATACCCGTCATCTCTGCGGTAGGCCATGAAACGGATTTTACCATCGCGGACTTAGCTGCTGATGTTAGAGCTGCCACCCCGACAGCTGCAGCAGAATTGGCCGTTCCCCATCAACAGGAATTAAAGCAAAGGGCAGCTTACCATGCACAAGGATTGAAGAAATTTATGGTTAACCTGCTGAAGAAGAATCGAGATAGATATACCAGGCTCGCACGTTCTCCTTATTTGTTATTTCCCCATAAACAATTGATCCAGCCCACCGAGAGATTGGATCGTTTAAATGACCAACTCAAGTATAAGATAACAAACCATTTACATAGGGCAGACGGAAAATGGTCCAAGCTGGATAAAGTCCTCTCAGGCTACAACCCCAAGGAGCAGCTCTTATATGCACGAAAAAGAGTCCACGGCTTGAACAGGCAGTTAACCGTTTCGGTACAAAGTATTTATAAGGACCACAGAAATTTGTTCATGTCCTGCCTTAAACAGCTGGATGCTTTAAGTCCCCTTAAGGTCATGCAGAGAGGGTACAGTCTGGTTTATGACGAAAAGAGAAAGACTTTAATTAATTCAATTATACAGCTGCAGTTAGGCGATGTTATAAAGGTGCAATTTATGGATGGACAAGCCGATTGCCAGGTTTGGGGTATGAAAGGAGAGGATGTTATTCATGGATCAGAACAAGGAGCAGATAAACCTAAGCTTTGAGGAAGCAATTGAACAACTGGAGGAAATTGTGGGCAAGCTGGAGAACGGGGACGTGGCTCTGGAGAACGCAATAGAATTATATCAGCAAGGTATGAAATTATCTCAATTGTGCAGTCTAAAATTACAGCAGGTGGAAAAGAAGATTGAAATGCTCGTAGAAGAAGATGGAAACTTTAGCAAGAAGCCCTTTGCAGATATGGAAGATAAAGGTGATCCTGTTTGAATACCAGACTTTCTTTGAAGGAATATATCCATGGCCAACGCTTGCGGATGGATGAGCAATTAGGGCAAATTTATCCACAGCATTGGTCCATAGACACGACTCTCGCGCAATCGATACAATACTCCTTAACCGCAGGGGGAAAGAGACTGCGGCCGATCCTGGTTCTTGCCGCTGCAGAGGCGTTAGAAGGGCCTTCAGAAGCCGCTATGCCGGTAGCTTGCGCTGTGGAAATGATTCATACGTATTCGTTAATCCATGATGATCTTCCGGCGATGGACAATGATGATTACCGCAGAGGCAAACTGACCAGCCATAAAGTTTTTGGAGAAGGTATGGCGATCCTTGCGGGCGATGCTTTATTAACCCATGCTTTTTATAAAATAGTGGAATCCCATCAATTGTTTAATATTCCCGCTGAACAAACCTTGGCAATAATAGCTGAATTGTCTATGTTGTCAGGTGCCGGAGGGATGGTAGGCGGTCAGGCAGCAGATATGACGGGGGAGCAAGGGATTACCAGTTTAGCTGAATTAGAATATATCCATCATCGCAAAACCGGTGATTTAATCGTTTTCTCCTTAATTGCGGGTGGGCGAATAGCAGGAGCGACCGAAGAGCAGCTGGCTGCACTTAGAATTTTTGGTTACCACATAGGTCTCGCCTTTCAAATTCAAGATGACATTCTTGATGTTACAGGGGATGAGAGCAAGATGGGGAAGAAAGTGAAAAGCGATGAAAAGCAGAGGAAGGTCACTTATCCTTATTTTATAGGATTGGAGTCTAGTATACGGAAAGTGGAGCAGCTTACGCAGGACGGAAAAGAAGCGATCCTTAAGGCGAATTTTCCAAACCCTGAACGGCTGCTTGAATTGGCCGATTACTTAATGGAACGGGATCATTGAGCATTAAAAGCAAGGTGTGATATAATTAACGCGCTATATGTAATGGAAAGCGGGGAAACAAATGTGCTTCTCGAAAAAATCGACCATCCTGGCGATATTAAAAGTCTGTCCATTCCAGAACTAGAAGGATTGGCTGAGGAAATCCGCGATTTTCTAATTGGTGAATTATCGATAACAGGTGGACATCTTGCACCCAATTTAGGTGTAGTTGAGCTGACCATTGCCCTTCACTACGTATTTAACAGCCCTGTTGATAAATTTATTTTTGATGTAGGACATCAATCTTATGTACATAAAGTATTGACCGGACGTAAAGATAAGTTTGATACTTTAAGGAAGTATAAGGGACTGTGCGGCTTCGTTAAACGATCTGAAAGCGAGCACGATGTTTGGGAAGCCGGACACAGCAGCACCTCCCTGTCTGCAGCCATGGGTATGGCAATAGCAAGGGATCTGAAGGGCGAACATAACAAAGTGGTAGCCATTATTGGTGATGGTGCCATGACAGGCGGTATGGCTCTTGAAGCATTAAATCATATTGGGCATGAGAAGAAACATATGATAGCTGTTCTTAATGATAATGAAATGTCGATTGCCCCCAATGTGGGCGCCTTACATAATTATTTAAGCAAGATCCGCTCCGATAAGCATTATTTGAAAGCTAAGGAAGATTTGGACTATCTTCTTAAGAAGATTCCAGCTATAGGAGATAAATTGGCTCGAACTCTGGATAAAGTCAAGGACAGCTTGAAATATTTGGTGGTGTCGGGTGTACTGTTCGAAGAGCTGGGCTTTACTTATATAGGTCCGGTTGATGGCCATAATGTCGCTTTATTGATTGATACCCTTAAACAGGCTGAAAAAGTAAACGGACCAGTACTTCTACATGTCGTGACCGTTAAAGGTAAAGGATATACCCCTGCTGAAGCCGATTCCCATACTTGGCACGGGCTTGGACCTTATAAGATTGAATCTGGACAAGTGGTCAAGTCCTCAGGCCCTCCTATGTATACCGAAATATTCGGCAACGCTTTAATAGAACTGGCTGAACAAGACGAGCGTATCGTGGCCATTACCCCGGCCATGCCTACAGGTTCCGGATTGATTAAATTCGGTTTAAAATTTCCAAAACGCATGTTTGATGTAGGTATTGCCGAACAGCATGCGGCCACCATGTGCGCAGCATTGGCTTGTGAAGGAATGAAGCCGGTTTTTGCGGTATATTCTACGTTTCTGCAACGAGCTTATGACCAGATTGTCCATGATATCTGCAGACAGAAATGTAATGTAGTTTTTGCGATAGACCGTGCCGGTTTTGTGGGCCCCGATGGAGAGACCCACCAGGGTGTTTATGATATTGCTTTTTTGCGGCATATTCCTAATATTGTGCTAATGATGCCCAAGGATGAAAATGAACTTCGCAATATGATGAAGACGGCCATCGATTATGATAAAGGCCCCATCGCTATACGTTATCCAAGAATAAACGGTGTCGGCGTGAAGATTAATGAAGTGATGACCTCCATTCCTATCGGATCTTGGGAAGTGGTAAAGGAAGGTGAAGATCTCGCTATTCTGGCTTTGGGACCTATGGTGCAGTTGGCCGAGGAAGCTGCGGAATTAATGGCATTCGAAGGAATTCAGATCAGGGTCGTGAATGCCCGGTTTATTAAACCACTCGATCAAGCTATGCTCCTAGCCTTGTCTAAAGAAGGGACCCATATTATTACCTTGGAAGAAGGCTCCCTCTTAGGGGGGTTTGGCAGTGCCGTCCTTGAATTTTATGCTAAACACAACATCTACGGTGTGCAAATCATCAATATGGGCATCCCTGATTATTATGTTGAGCATGGCAGCATTAAAGAGCAAAGAATGGAAGTAGGTTTAACCGCCCAGCACATCATGGTTAAAGTCAAAGAACTGCTTCCCCGCAAACGGCAGCGGGCTTAATAGACGGGAGTAAGGCAAGATGCCAGAGAATAAAGAACGCATCGATATATTGTTAGTGGAACAAGGATTTTATGCAACAAGAGAGAAGGCGAAATCGGCCATTATGGCCGGTCTTGTTTACATAGATCAAGAGAGATTGGAGAAATCGGGGACAAAAGTATCGCGGAGCGCCAACATCCATGTAAAAGGGGCACTGCATCCTTATGTAAGCAGAGGGGGCCTTAAGCTTGAGAAAGCTTTAACCACATTTGGCATTGATTTAAACGGAGCCATCATGATTGATATTGGAGCCTCGACCGGGGGCTTTACAGATTGTGCCCTCAAGAATGGGGCGAAGATGGTTTATGCCGTTGATGTAGGTTACAATCAATTGGACTGGTCCTTAAGAAACCATGCCTTTGTTAAAGTAATGGAACGAACCAATTTTAGATATATGCAGCTTAAAGATTTGGACGGGGCCCAGCCTTTTTTTGCTACAATTGACGTTTCCTTTATATCGCTCAGGTTGATTTTACCTCCTCTCAAAGAAATTTTGGCGGCTGGCGGACAAGTGGTTGCTTTAATTAAACCGCAATTCGAAGCGGGGCGGGAGAAGGTTGGCAAATCCGGCGTGATTCGGGATCCAAAGGTTCATCTTGAAGTGCTGCTGACCCTTCTCGACTTTGCTGATGGATTAGGATTTGCATTGAAAGGCCTTACCTTTTCTCCAATCACCGGGGGTGGGGGAAACATTGAGTTTTTGGCTAACTGGACTTTGGATAGGCTGGAAATGCCTATAAATAAAGAACAATTTATTCATTTGGCAGAACATGTTGTTCGTGAAGCGTCAGCAGTATTTTTGAAAGTAAGTATTCACTAAACCCATGATCCATTTCAAGAGCCATACTAGTATAGTGAATACTTTTTGACTAAGGGGGATACTTCATGAAAGGTCAGCGCCACATTCGTATTAGAGAAATTGTCACAAATAAAGAAGTGGAGACGCAGGAGGAACTTGTGGAGTCCTTGCGTGCAGCGGGATTTAATGTTACTCAAGCTACAGTATCAAGGGATATGAAGGAGCTGCATTTGATCAAGGTGCCGCTTGATGATGGACGGTACAAATACTCTATGCCTGCAGATTTAAAGTTTAACCCGCTCCAGAAGCTCAGGAGGGCGTTACATGACAATTTTATCGGGATCGATTATACGGAAAATTTGGTTGTCATCAAGTGTTTGCCGGGAACTGCCAATGCTATAGGTGCTCTGATCGACAATCTGGAATGGTCTGAAGTAATGGGTACTATATGCGGGGATGACACGATCTTGATGATCTGCCGCACCAAAGAACGCAGTGAAAATACGGTAAACCAGATTTTATCCATGTTGGCCTAAGGTGGGATGATTTTATATATGTTAATGGAATTAGCCATTCGTAATTTGGCGGTTATTGAAAAAATTCAAGTGGATTTTAATAAAGGGTTTCACGTATTAACAGGGGAAACCGGGGCTGGGAAATCTATTCTTATTGATGCTCTAAGCTTAATTGCCGGGGGCCGGGGTTCAGCTGATCTTGTTCGTTATGGTTGTGATAAAGCGGATGTTGAAGCCTTATTTGATGTAGACTTACATCACCCGGTTTGGGATGTGTTGGACAAAGTGGGAATTGACTTTGAGAAGGAAGAACATTTGGTCATTCGCCGGGAGATCACCTCTCAAGGCAAAAGTTCGGCCAGGATCAACGGGCAGATTGTTAACTTATCCATGCTGCGGGAAGCGGGAGACTGTTTAATTAATATACACGGCCAGCATGAACACCAGTCTTTGTTGAAGGTGGATCGCCATATTCAGCTTCTGGATTTATTCGGGTATAAAGACATAATGCAGGTAAAGCTTGCGTATCAGGCTTCGTTTGAGAAATACAATGAACTGGCGAAGCAACTTAAATTTCTGCAGGAAAATACGCAACAAACCTTGCAAATGACAGATTTATACCGGTTTCAAACCGAAGAAATTGAAACAGCTTCCTTAAAAGTTAATGAAGATGAATTAATACAGGATGAACGGCGCAAACTAAGCAATGCAGAAAAATTGTTTGATGCCATATCACAATCGCACGATGTCATCTATGGCGGCACTAAAGTTCTGGATCTATTGGGGAAAGCAACAACAAAGCTTAAAGATGCCGTGACCTACGATCAACAGGTACTGCAACCCTTATATGACCAAATTCAAACGGCATATTACCAACTCGAGGATGCTGCATATCAATTAAGGGATTATAAAGAACAGATTGAGTTTAATCCGTCCCGGCTGGAACAAATCGAGCAACGGTTAGATCTCATTGCTTCCCTTCGCCGAAAGTATGGGAACAATGTGCAAGAAATATTGGACTACTTACATAAGATTAAACATGAACTGGATCTGGTTGAGAATAAAGATGCCATCCTGCGGGAACTTCAAGGGAAGGCTGATCAAGAATTATCTGCGTTGACTGGACATGCCGCTAAACTTACGGAACTTAGACGCTTAACGGCAGTTAAGTTAGCTTCACGTATTGAAATAGAGTTAGCTGATTTGCATATGGAAAAAACACGGTTTGAAGTGCATTTTGAACCATTAGATGAAGGGGAATTGAAGTTCAGCAAAGACGGGTGGGATCAGGTCGAGTTTTTAATCTCTGCCAATCCCGGGGAACCTCTAAGATCCTTAGTAAAAATTGCTTCCGGCGGAGAATTGTCGCGTGTCATGTTGGCTTTAAAATCGATTTTTTCAACCATGGACCGAATTCCTGTTCTTGTCTTTGATGAGGTGGACACGGGAGTCAGCGGACGCGCAGCACAAGCCATTGCAGAGAAAATCTCAAGATTATCTGACAGCTGTCAGGTTTTTTCCATAACGCATTTGCCTCAAGTTGCTTGCATGGCCAATGCGCATTATGTGATTACGAAACAGACAGAGGGGGAACGTACTTTTACTTCCATCCTGCTTCTCGATCGCAAAGGTCGTACAGATGAGTTAGCCCGCATGCTGGGCGGAGTTGAAATAACAGAAACCACACTGTAGCATGCCCAAGAAATGCTTGATCTAGCAATAGAAAAACGGCGACACACGGTGGAATCATTTTCAGTTCATAAAACAAATCGAGGGAGGTTAACTTAAGGGTACGCAAATGGTGATCTCCACTTTCGCCAAGCGAAGGTAGCAAAGGGGACGTGACATATTGAATACCAACAATATAAACAGATTACTTGGATTTATTCTTGTTTTCCTTATTTGTATGGTTAGCCTATCCACGCCTTTTCAGAACGCGGCTGCTTTCCCAATAACCTCTAAAGTGAATGTTGTTCCCGATTTAAAGGTAATCCCCGGTGGTCAAACCATTGGAGTAAAACTGAAATCTTCAGGTATTTTGGTTGTAGGCCACCATTTGGTTGCTTTAGCCGAAAGCCGGAAAGTTTCTCCCGGTGAAGTTGCCAAAATTCGTTTAGGCGACATGATCATGAACATTAACGGGCAGAAAATCACTAACGTGTCCGATGTTGCGGGTATTGTGAATGAAGCGGGAAACCAGAAAAAAATGTTAAACCTGCAAATCCTCAGGAATGGCCGGTACATTCAAGTTCAGATGAAGCCGGCATATGATTTCGATGAGAAATCATACCGTCTTGGCCTTTATATTCGTGATTCTGCTGCAGGTGTAGGAACATTAACCTTTTACGCTCCGGATCAAGGGGTTTATGGAGCTTTAGGCCATGTA
>DASWUO010000308.1:0-5143 GCA_036401615.1 Bacilli bacterium
TATTTCCCGAGAAATTAGAAAAAGCGGGGGAATTCGAGCTTTGTTAGATAAATTGTCATAAATGCTGTAAATATATTGTTGAAAACTTGAGGAAATTGTAGAAAAAGAGTGATACAATAGATAAGGTTTGTAGAGAGAAATTGATAGGAGGAGAAGAGAATGAACATCCATGAGTATCAAGGAAAAGACGTGCTGAAGCAATATGGAGTTGTTGTGCCCAGAGGCATAGTGGCTTTTACCGTTGATGAAGCTGTTGAAGCCGCGAAAAAGTTAGGATCTGCTATTGTAGTTGTTAAGGCGCAAATTCATGCCGGGGGTCGGGGAAAGGCCGGAGGAGTTAAAGTTGCCAAAAATCTCGACGAAGTCCGTTTATATGCACAAGAAATATTAGGTAAGGTGCTTGTTACCCACCAGACAGGTCCGGCAGGTAAAGAAGTCAAACGCCTATTGATCGAAGAAGGGTGCAATATTAAGAAGGAATATTATGTAGGTATTGTCGTGGACCGGGGCACAGGACGCGTGGTCATGATGGTTTCCGAAGAGGGCGGCATGGATATCGAAGAAGTTGCCGAGCATTCTCCGGAGAAGATTATCAAGGAAGTGGTGGATCCGGTTATCGGGCTTCAGCCTTTTCAAGCGCGCAAGCTGGCTTATGCCATAAAAATTCCTAACGAATCTGTCAACAAAGCAGTTAAGTTTATGATCGCGTTATATCATGCTTTTGTAGATAAAGATTGCTCTATTGCTGAAATTAATCCCTTGGTGCTCACGGCGGACGGCGATATACTGGCTCTGGATGCCAAGATGAATTTTGATTCTAACGCATTATACCGACATAAAGAAATCATGGAACTTCGTGATCTTGGTGAGGAAGATGACAAGGAAATTCAAGCATCCAAGTTCGATTTAAGTTACATAGCATTGGATGGAAATATTGGCTGTATGGTGAATGGAGCCGGTTTGGCAATGGCCACCATGGATATTATCAAGCATTATGGCGGAGATCCGGCCAATTTTCTTGATGTAGGGGGCGGGGCTACCACAGAGAAAGTTACCGAAGCTTTCAAAATCATATTGTCCGATGAAAAAGTAAAAGGGATCTTTGTAAATATATTTGGGGGAATCATGCGTTGTGATGTGATAGCTAACGGAGTAGTGAAAGCCGCGAAACAAGTCGGATTACAACGTCCTTTAGTTGTTCGGTTGGAGGGTACCAATGTCGAATTAGGCAAGAAAATCCTCAATGAATCCGGTATTAATATTGTCACTGCAGATTCCATGGCGGATGGCGCACAAAAAATAGTGGCTCTTGTAAAATAAATTATTTCAATTAGGAGGTGAGCAAGGATATGAGTATTCTGGTTAATAAACATACAAAGGTCATCACCCAAGGAATTACGGGTGCCACCGGATTATTCCATACCAAGGGCGGACTGGAATATGGCACCCAAATGGTGGGTGGGGTCACTCCCGGCAAAGGCGGAACCAACGTAGATATTACTTTGGACAATGGAACCATTGTTCAGCTCCCGGTATTCAATACGGTTTCCGAGGCAATAGCTCAAACGGGTGCTAACGCTTCAGTCATTTATGTCCCGCCTGCATTTGCGGCTGATGCCATCATGGAAGCAGTAGATGCTGATCTAGACTTGGTGATATGTATAACAGAAGGTATTCCGGTGCTGGATATGGTTAAAGTGCAGCGCTACATGGACGGCAAGAGAACGGTATTAATCGGCCCTAACTGTCCGGGTGTTATTACGCCAGGTGAGTGTAAGATTGGCATTATGCCAGGTTACATCCACGTAGCCGGTCATGTCGGTGTAGTGTCCCGAAGCGGAACATTAACTTATGAAGCGGTTCATCAATTGTCCACGCGAAACATTGGCCAATCTTCTGCTGTAGGTATCGGCGGAGACCCTGTTAAGGGTGCGGAATTCATTGATATCCTCAAGATGTTTAATGAAGATCCCGAGACTTATGCGGTGATCATGATTGGCGAAATCGGCGGGACGGCGGAAGAAGAAGCCGCTGTTTGGATCAAGCAAAATATGACCAAACCTGTCGTTGGGTTTATTGGCGGCAAAACCGCTCCTCCCGGCAAAAGAATGGGTCATGCCGGAGCGATTATCTCAGGCGGGAAAGGTACGGCTGCCGAGAAAATCTCCGTGCTTGAAGCCAATGGTATCAGAGTAGCCGCAACTCCTTCCGAAATGGGAGCAACCCTCGTAGAAGTGCTGGAGCAAAAGGGTATTTTGAACAAATGCTTGACTAAATAAGTATGAAACCATTATATTTTTAAATATATAATTACATTTATGAAGGTAAGCAACCTTTCATCTCCCCATTGGGGATTTGAAAGGTTTTTCTTTTGTTAGGCGATGAAATATAAATAAAAAAAAGAATGGCGGGATTTATTAATGGATGATCGGTTTATATTATTTGGTTTACATGAAATCAATGGAATCGGGCCTAAGAGTATTCAGAACATCGTCAATCAAGTACCGAAGCTGCAGGAATTGTTAACTTTCCATTCATTGCAGACGAATTCCCCTGGGCATACGCCTTATGGTCTTCCATTTTCTTTAATTCAGTTAATTAAAGAAAATTTAAGTGAACAATTTATCAACAACCGAATGGATGCTTGCCGTACGGCAGGCGTCGACTTTGTCACAGTGATAGATGACCATTATCCCGAGTCTTTAAAGCAAAGCTCTCAGCCTCCATGGGTTCTATATTATAAAGGAAATTACAATCTCCTGTCGAATCCGCTAATTGCCATGGTGGGAACTCGAACTCCAACGGTATACGGGAAGAAGGTTGCCGAAATGCTGTCAAACCAACTTTCGCAATATGGTATTTGTGTTGTAAGCGGCATGGCCAGAGGCATCGACAGTGAATGCCATAAAGGAGCCATTCAGGGGTTAGGAAGTACTATTGCTGTAGTGGGAAGTGGAATCGACATCGTATATCCCCCCGAGAATGCTTCCCTTTCCCGGGCTATAGCGGATAAAGGCTTGATTCTTTCGGAATATCCCCTTGGCACGAAAGCCCACCCGGGATTGTTCCCGATGCGCAACCGAATTATTGCCGGATTATGTATGGGAACCGTTGTCGTCGAAGCAGCCGTAAAGAGCGGCTCCTTGATTACAGCGGACCAATGCTTGGATGAGTCAAGAGATTTGTTTGCTGTCCCCGGACCTATCACTTCGCCGAAAAGTGTTGGAGCCATTTCCCTCCTTAAGAAGGGAGCTAAACTAGTGACTTGTGCCGAAGATATTGTAGAGGAGTACAAACAACGATTGATGCTGGAACATATTAACGTTTCAACAGCCAAACCAAACTATAAATTGAGCAGAGACGAGTTGTTTATACTTGATTTCATCTCTTATGAGCCGGTTACTTTCGATACCCTTCTGGAGAAGAGTAAATTCTATTTTGGACATTTGCACTCAGTTCTGTTATCTTTAATTTTGAAAAATAAGATTGAGCAGCTACCTGGTTCATCCTATATAGCAATCTAGTCTCTAACTTTCTTTTAATTCATTGGTAAGGGGGAAATGCTTATGGCAGATACATTAGTTATCGTGGAGTCACCGGCTAAAGCCAAGACGATCGGCAAATATCTCGGCAATAAATTTATTGTTAAAGCATCCATGGGTCATATAAGAGATCTGCCCAAGAGTCAAATTGGAGTGGAGGTGGATAATGATTTCTCTCCCAGGTATATTACGATCCGGGGGAAAGGGCCGGTGCTCAAAGAATTAAAGAACGCCAGCAAGAAAGTAAAGAATATTATACTGGCTGCCGACCCGGACAGGGAGGGCGAAGCTATTGCCTGGCATTTGGCCCAATATTTAAATGTAGAAGACGACACCGCTTGCCGTGTTGTTTTTAATGAGATTACCAAGCAGGCTGTAAAGGATGCTTTCAAGACCCCAAGAAAGATCAATATGGATTTAGTGAATGCCCAACAAGCAAGAAGAATATTAGATCGTTTAGTGGGGTATAAGATAAGTCCGCTGCTTTGGAAGAAAGTAAAAAAAGGACTTTCCGCCGGCAGGGTACAATCGGTAGCCGTTAAGCTGATCATGGATAGGGAAAACGAAATTAAAGCCTTTATTCCTGAGGAATATTGGTCGATTACAGCCATGCTTTCCATTAAATCTGCGGAATTTGAAGCTAAATTTTACGGCGTTGACGGAGAAAAGAAGGAACTGCAGAATGAACAAGAAGTAAAGGAAATCTTAAATCTAATAACGGAATCGCAGTTTATTGTGAAAGAAGTGAAAGAACGGGAAAGACAACGCAATCCGGCAGCGCCTTTTATCACAAGCTCACTTCAACAAGAAGCAGCGCGTAAGCTGAACTTTCGGGCTGCAAAAACCATGTCCATAGCTCAACAGCTCTACGAAGGTGTGGATATTGGCAAAGAAGGTACAGTAGGTTTAATCACTTATATGCGTACGGATTCAACCCGAATTTCACCTGTGTTTCAAGAAGAAGCTAAGCAATACATATTAGCTAAATTCGGTGCGGAATTTGTTCCGGAAACGCCAAGGATTTATACAAAGAAGGTAGCCAATGCCCAAGAAGCACACGAAGCCATTCGGCCTACATCGGTTTTAAGGGAACCTGAAGAAGTGAAAGCTTTCTTAACCAAGGATCAATATAGACTTTATAAAATTATTTGGGAATGTTTTGTTGCCAGCCAAATGACATCTGCTGTTTTGGACACCATGACAGTAGATATTCATGCAGGAAATGCCTTATTTAGAGCTAACGGCTCCAAAGTGAAATTTCCCGGTTTTATGAAAGTGTATGTCGAAGGAAATGATGACGGCATTACCCCGGATACGGATAAATTCCTGCCTTCGCTTAAACAAGGCGATAAGTTGAAGAACAACAACATTGAACCGAAGCAGCATTTCACACAACCGCCGCCCCGTTATACAGAAGCACGCCTGGTTAAGACGCTTGAAGAGAATGGAATAGGACGGCCAAGCACTTATGCCCCGACCTTGGAAACCATTCAAAGACGCGGCTATGTGGCTATTGAAGAAAAGAAATTTGTGCCTACAGAATTAGGAGAACTGGTTATTCAGTTAATGGAAGAATTCTTTCCCGAAATCTTGAATGCGGA
>DASWUO010000309.1:0-5572 GCA_036401615.1 Bacilli bacterium
CTTGAGTAAATATCCAATAGTTTCATGACTCATTCACCTGTATAACATTATTATTCTTCCAGATCTGCATAGGGACAGCTTTACTAATATAGCCTAATTCCTTGGCATAATCAAAGTATAATTGAAGACCCTCTTGCTGAGGTTGACCGAAATCGTAATTTAAATGGCGGTAATACTGCTCCCAATACTGAAGAGTTCCACCCATCTGCCGTTCGGCTTCGTGGATAATGGCTTTAGATTGAACCTGCCCCTGCTGTTTGCTTTCTTGAAAAGCATCATAAATTTTCCCGATAAGTCCGCTCTGTTGTTCAGCAGTTTCCTTGTTAACAGCCCATACAGCATAAGTCATCCATTGGCCTGTAAAGCTTGTCCACTGTTCACCTAAATCCATAACCTCATAGTCTTTGTTTTCCCAATTGGCGCGAATGGCATCATCCCCAATCAACAGGGCGGCATCATGTTTCTCCATCATGGTTTCTAAAACAGGCGGAGCATAGCTATACTCCGGTTTCCCGCCATAGAACTTTTCCAATATAATTTTCAACAGGACCACAGAGGTGGCTGAAGTGGTAGGCAAAGCTATTTTACCATAAAGTATATCCTTAAAAGGCTTTTTGTAAAAGAGCAAAATTGAATTCACCTTGCCGTATGCACTAACGGACAGTCCGGGGTACAAGATATATTTATCAAAATTCTCTCCGTAGGCAAAAGAAGAAATTGGTCCCAGATCAATGGATCCAGCGGCCATAGCTTCATTTAATTGAGTGGGAACTTGAGTGAAAAATTCAACATGGCCTTCAAGTTTCCGGTAGGGAAAGAAATAATAAAGCGGCAAAACGTTCGTAAACTTAATTTGTCCGATGCGAATTGGGTTTCCCATCTTTTTCATTAACAGCTCCCCATCTTCTGTACAATTCGTGGTCAATCCCCATGCTGTCCATAGCTTTGCCAACCACAAATGAAATGATATCATCCAAGCTTACAGGTTGATTATAAAAAGCGGGCATCGCTGGAACCATTCTCACTCCCATTTGGGTTAACGTCATCATATTCTTCAAATGAACCGTATGCAGAGGGGTCTCTCTTGGAACTATGACCAGTTTACGCCCTTCCTTAAGCATTACATCGGCGGCTCTTTCCAGTAAGTTATCCGACAACCCGTGCGCGATAGCAGCCAGTGTGCCCATGGAGCATGGAACAATAACCATCCCCTCTATTTTGTAAGATCCACTGGCGATAACCGCCCCTATATCTTGAATCGGATAATATTGATAAGGCGCGGAAAATTGGCCAAAATGCTCATCCAGAACGGCTTGTCTTCGTGAGGTTTGCCAACCTAACTCTTCGTGCAGCACCCTCCAACCTGCATCCGTGATAACAAGGTGAATTGGAAAACCGAGCGATAATAAGGCTTTACATAGATTGACCCCATATATGGCTCCACTTGCTCCAGTGATCCCTACAATCCAACGTTTCTCCATCAGAGCACCACCAAATCTATCAAAGCGAATACAAACACAACTACACTTAAGGCTCCGTTCATTGTAAAAAAAGCGGTGTTTAACCGGGTTAGGTCATTAGCAGAAATTAAGCGGTGCTCATAAAATAATATACCCACAGCCAAGATCACTCCGATCAAATATACCCAGCTTAACTCCGTGATGGCCATAAGGGTTATAAAACCAACAGCTGTTACAATATGAAAACAACGGGCAATGATCAAAGCGGGCCCGATCCCAAAGCGGCTGGGAATGGAATACAAATGCTCCCTGCGGTCAAATTCAATATCTTGACAAGCATAAATGACATCAAACCCGGCTGTCCACAAAGCAACGGTTATATAGAATATAAGGGCAGTGTAATCAATGGTTCCCGTAACGGCAACCCATCCGCCCAGCGGCGCCAGACCGATCGTTAAACCCAGGATGATATGGCAAGTCCATGTAAATCTTTTGGTATAGGAATATCCTACTAAAAATATCACGGCAACCGGCAGCAGCTTCATAGAAAGCGGGTTAAGTTGGGATGTGGCTATATACAAAAGAATAAAAGACAGTAAAATATACAAAAGCACTTCTTTAGAGGATAAAAGCCCCGCGGGAATTGCCCGTTTTGCTGTTCGCGGATTTTTGGAATCAATGGATTTATCGATCATCCGGTTGAGCCCCATGGCCGCAGTTCGGGCCCCAATCATGGCTAGGATAATCCAACCTATGGTACTCCACTGGGGAAATGCATCGGTAACTACCACAGAGCCGAGTATTGCTCCCATAAAAGCAAAAGGCAGGGCAAATACCGTATGTTCAAATTTAATCATCTCGAGAAAATGTTGGGTTTTCTTAATCAGCTTTCTATTCCTCCTTCATCCCGATATGAAGCGCAGCAATGCCGCCCGTAAGCGGATAAGCTTGGACATCCTTCAACCCAATAGCTTTAAATTGAACGGCTAAAGCTTCATGATCGGGAAAATGGACTAAAGATTCCGGAAGCCATTTGTATTGTTCATACCGTTTGGCCACAAGCTTTCCCAATAGGGGCAATATACGTTGAAAATAAAAATAATAAATCGATTTAAAGGGCTGCTTTACCGGTTTTGATAACTCCAGACATACGACCTTGCCGCCTGGTTTAATCACCCGCTTCATTTCCTCTAACACTCTTACCAAGTCCGGTACATTACGTAAGCCAAACCCTATAGCGGCAAAATCAAAGCTATTATCCTCGAAGGGCAGTTCCATCGCATTGCCGTGAATTAAATCAATTTGCTCTTCCAAACCCGATTCTTTGATTTTATGGCTTCCTACCTTTAACATGTTTGAACTGAAATCAAGACCCACAATTTTACCGTTTACACTTTCCCGGGCCAAACTGATGGTCCAATCACAAGTACCGCAGCACAAGTCAATTGCGGTGTTGCCTGGTTTTACCTTCATCTTGCGCATGGTAAATTTGCGCCAGGCTTTATGCCTGCCAAAACTAAGCACATCGTTCATTAAATCATATTTAGGGGCAATGCTTTCAAATACAGAATGAACAAATTGTTCTTTGGATTTCATCTCCATGTCTTTCCACCTTCAAACACTCCTAAAGCACTTTAGGAGCGGCAAGATACCGCATATACGGCAAACCGATCCGGTAAATCTCTTTAATCATCTTCGGAGAATCCATTTGATCCACTTTAGAAAAAACATGGGTTACCTGCTGATCTAACAATTGATAAAGCATTGTGCGCAAATTATATTTCAGAAGGAGGGATTTCAATTTAACTTGATCTTCCTCTTCCGATTGAATCCATTTTATTTCATCCTTGGTTGCGGATTGCAAGATAACCCAATAGGCCCAACCATAACGAAAATTCTTGAAGGATTCCATGCGGTCCATTTCATGAAGAATAATTTCACAGTGGGTGAAGCCTTGAACAATATCGGGCCACTTTTCTCTGTTGAGCCCATTCATAAGACGGGAAAATGCCAGATAAAGATGTGATTTAATGTTCACGTTGTGCAGCAGATATTCTTCCGCTGTAACTTTTACTTTCTTGATCATGAGGTAAAGGTTCATTTTCAATCGATTTACTTCACAAATAGCAGCTGACAAATGCTTGATCACTTCAATGTGACCTTCCCGGGAAAGTAAATCATAAAACCGGCTGCTGAAATAGTCCCCGGCAAGAACTTTAAGCTGTCTCGAACGGGCTTGTTTCTCATCCAGCTGTTTTTCCGACACATCCACATGGTCATGCGTGTCTAATCCCATCTGAACCAATGAGGTCACTAAAGCATATAATTCACATTCGTTGTAGGTTTCTGCCCCTGCTTGCAGAAAAGTATACAATAGTTTTGTTCTTATTTCCGGATATTCCGGTAAATCGGTATGGGCTTGTATGATAGGATGTTTCGTATATTTGGCAAATAATTCTTCGATACGGTAACCGTTCATTCTTAATCCTCCGAGACTATTCACATTCGTACTGGCAATTATACCATATCAACCGCACATTCGCACAATTTCCGACATAAAGATTTGTAAATCTTTATCATCGATCATATATCGTATTATTCCACAGTTTTGTATAAGTCATGCTAAATTCCGAATTCAAGTAGTTCTCCGCGGTCGGCTTATCCTTTTTGACCCTGCGTAGTTCTTTCAATGTAAGATCTTCCCGCCTTGCCTCTGCTGCGATTAGCAGCTGTTTTTTTCCCGAGGCCTCATCTGTTGCCAGAAGACGAATGAACACCCTTTTCACATTAGAGGTCTCCAACAGGCTAAAATCGATCAATTCCCGCAGATCTCCAAAAATCACCGCATGATGTCCCAAGTTTATCGGGGTTGACAGATCAAGCGATAAATCATGGTTATTCCACTCTACTTTACTGACATGCACATGCAAGGGGATGTTTATTAAATGATCCACTAAATTCTGATTACTCAGTTGGGGTAACTTTGTATTATTAAATACAGAAATGTTCCGATTCTGCCACTGCTCCAGTACATCCAACTGCGGCAAAAAAGACAATAGCATGGCCAGAACAATGGAAATACATGATGCGGCTATGATACGGACAATCCACTTCACGGATCAACCTCCCATCTGGAGATTAGAAATCTCTATCTTCTATCCCCTACATCATTCTACAATCAAAAAAAGCAGGCTATGCCTGCTTATCATAAATTTTATGATTGTTCCGTATCAATGGTGCCGAATTTCGTCATAATCACTGCTTTGCCTCTAATCTTAACCGCAGAAGTATGATCGGTGAATTGTGCTATCATCACTTCGCCTTTGTCGAGCTTTTCCGTATGGTGAAATCGGGTATCTTGCCCACGGGTTAAACCTATCACATGCACACCGTTATCCTTAGCTTTAATTACAAAATAATCTCCGTTATTTCCATCGGCCATGTTCATTCTCCTTCGTAAGCAGGGGCTTAGCAAAAGAAAACCGAGAAGACAGTACGCTTCGCGGTTTTCCATTGTTTTATAAAAGTCATACTATGTACATATTTCTATGTCCATTTCTTATTTAATTCCATCCTTAAGTGCTTTGCCTGCTTTAAATGCAGGAACTTTGCTGGCTGCTATTTCAATTTCTTCTCCAGTTTGTGGATTGCGTCCCTTACGAGCGGAACGTTCACGAACTTCAAAATTACCAAATCCAACAAGTTGAACCTTATCACCACCTTGCAGTGCTTCTGAAATTGCTTCAAAAACCGCTTCAACAGCTTTAGTTACATCTTTTTTAGTCAGATCCGTGTTTTCTGCTACTTTGGAAATCAACTCGGATTTATTCATGCCATTCACCTCCCCTCAAGAATTGTTTGTTATCATCCTGTTTTCACTGTTTAAACGTAAATTATACATGATTAACGCTTATTTTGCGAAAAATCCTGTTACGAACACTATTTATCTAGTATTAATAAAGGAAAGGAACAAATTTATAGTAATACACTGAACCAATTAATTCAAGTAGCATTCTTGTTTTTTCACTTTTTTTTCTAAATTTATATGGTTTTCAACACAAAAAACACTCAAATGAGTGTTTTTTGTGTTGAAATCATTATAATATGATAGC
>DASWUO010000310.1:0-6036 GCA_036401615.1 Bacilli bacterium
CATACCAGATACCTTCTGTCGGTGAATAAGCAATATCGCCTATCGACACACCGGCAACTGGGGCCGGAAGGGTTTGGCGGCCTCCTATATTGAAATTTATGCCGTCGGTTGAAGTCACAACAAAGGACGGCTGGGCTGAAGAACCTGTCGCATCAAAGTAGGCCAATGTAATATTGGAACCGCTCAAATTAGAGTTATAAGCGGTCTGCATTCCTACGCCATAACCGCCGGTAACAAAATAAGCATAAGTTATAATCGGATTAGCTGCATATTTTACCCAAGTGGTCCCGTTATCGGAAAAGGCTACGCCAATTTGCGTATTAGATGGCCCAACGGCTGCATCGGCAGCGCTATAGTACATAGCATAAGCATAGGTATGTCCATTATAAGCGAATGCACCTTTGACTACTGACGGATCACAAATATCCAAACTATCCCATCCGCTGGCAGATACCTCCATAACCATTTGCGCTGTACTCCATGTTCCGCCATCAGTAGTTTTACTGGAATACCAAATGGAATCCCCGTCCCATGCCGAATGGTGATTGGGATTATGGGCACACCACCACATTTTCGTCGTAGCCCCATCGATCATCACAGTTGGGCCGTAGTTGTAGGAATCAGTACGCGAAGCGCTTTCAATACCCGTGTAGTTAATGGAATCCGCAAAAACGGTGCCAAAAATCGTCAAACTCAAAAAAAATGTAAACACAAATGTTACCACCAGCTTCTTCTTCATTAAAATGGCTCTCATACAATTTCATCTCCTTTTGATTAGTTTTTATTCAAATTTAATCAAGTCTCGCTCCATATTCAACGATGATAATGGAAAAATCCTATGGTTTTTCAGGACATCTTTTAGGCACAATACATGTATTACAGGACATGTGGCATGAATATTTATCTGAATTTCTTACGGTATTGGGCTGGGGAACTGCCCAAATTGCGGGTAAATAATTTCATGAAAAAAGAGGGGTCCTCATACCCTACTTTTCTTGAAATTTCGACAATACTATCGTTGGTGTTGGCTAGAAGCAGCTTGGCCTTATTGATCCTTAAATGCTGCGTCATCTCCATCACAGTCATGCCTGTATCTTGTTTAAGTAAACGGTTCAAATGCCTTGAACTGATATGGTGGGCTTTGCTGAGAAGGGCTATGTCAGGCTTCCGCTCAATGTTCTCCAGCAAATATTGCTGAACACAATTAACAATCATGACCCATTCACTACGCTGTCCAAGTGTGTATTGATCCCGGTACAGCCATTCCTCATAGCAGCGGATCAAGGTAAACAGAAGTTTGATCAGATCCAGACGGATCATCTTGCCAAATGCGCTTCTTTTTTTATTCTGCTCGACTGCCATATCTTCCAGCAATTGCAGCACTTGATTGGCATCTTCTCTACTTAAAGATAACCGATGGTGAGGCCCTTCATCTTTATTGAAAAAAGGCTGTTCAAGAAATTTTGGGATACTGCGGTTCTTGTCGGCAAATAACAGCCAATTCTCATCTCACCCGGTTTTATTAACAAAATGTCACTGGCATAAATATCATAATCACCGCCTTCAAATAAATGCCGGGCTCTGCCGTGAACAATATATAAGCTCATAAAATTCATATTGATGCATAGGGGGCAAATTTTCTGGCTGATGAGAAATCCGCAGAATATAAATAGGGTGTAATTCCGGTTCTTTCATAAAAATTTCATTTTTAAAAACAAAGGGGGTCATGTGCCAGCCTCCCATTTTGGTTTATAAATATCTATTCATCTGAATTTTTTGAATCCACTCAATCTACCAAACAGCTAAAGTCCTTTATTTCAAATCCCCCCTTTCTAATTAATTATGAGTTCCTATATTCGTTCCAACACCAAGACCCAATCCTGAGCCACGGGCATACGGCCCGCTTGCCAATTTCCTTCTGCATCCGCTGCCACTTCTTGCATCTCAAGGCTCTCTCCGGTCATGGGATCGTAATAATAAGCCCGGTAATCAACATCAGGCTCGATATGGCGAACGGTGATTCCTTCCCATATAGGGCTTCCCAAAACCGGTAAGAAGAACACCCGAAACTCCCCTGGTATACCGGCAGCATAAGGCGCCATATATTGCTTGACGTCAGCATGGATATCCACCCATTCCGGATGGGGTTCCATCGCCCACCAGCGGTATCTTTCAAACAGCTTTCTACCCAACCCCATGTGGGTGGAGCCCAGAAGCTGGCTTGCCTCATCCCAAGGTGTATTACCAAAGGATCCAAACCCAACCCCACCCTCTATGCCGGGACGTGAGCCGTAAGGTTTACCTTTTCTGTTCACCTGCCATATGCCATTCGCTCCGTAGGAGTGTCCGCACGCCCCGCTCAGAAGGCAGCTCCAGAATAATACCCGCTGTGTATCATGATGATTGCTTCCGAATAACCCCTCATAGCAAACCTCGCTGTTAAGAACAGGGAGACGAGGTTCTCTTCCGACAGCGTCCCTTACCATACTGATGGTATTCTCCATACAATATACACTGCCATGTCCCGTTTGCAGCATATCCAGGTCAAGCAGAGCTGCTGCATCCTCCACCATCTCGTGGCCTTTATCCGTCGGATGAATAGTTAACGGCCTATGGAACGGATCCCGCTCTTTCAGATGTTTTGTGATTTCTGTCCAGCCTTTTTTCGAACCGACGGCATATTGATTATGTTTCTCAACATGGCCGAAAGAAGGATGGGTGTAGAACGGCATAACCGCTTCACCGGCCAAACACCAGAAAATCGGATAAGCTCCATACCTTGCAGATAAATAATTCCAATGCTTCATCATCGCTTCCTTGCCTGCCACCTCGAGGTAAAAGCCCCAACAACCGACAATACAAGGCATCAATCCAGACTCTACCAAGTATTCAATTCTGCGATCGGCCATATCGAAATATGCCGGATTGATTTGCGTATATTCCCTATTCCATGGAAATCCTGCTTCGTTGGCCCCCCTGTCGTCAAAAGGACTCATATCGGGATTAAGTCCAGCTACAAGCTGAATCACATTAAATCCTTTCTTCATCCGATCTTGTGCAAGGTAGTGAATATCTTCAGGCCATTTCATTCTATGGCTGAGTCCCATCCACCAAGTGTCGGCAAGCCAGAAGAACGGTTTACCGTCACTATGCTCCACGTATCGTCCGTCTTCGCTTTTCCTGAGGGGACCATGAAGATATAACGGGTTATCTCCTTGGTATGCTACTACTTCAACGCTCCCTGTACGGTCGTGCAAGTCGGCATTCATTGGATCGGAACAAACAGACTTGTAATGACACGTCCCAGTCAACGGAGAAGCATATCTTACCTTCCAGGTTTGACCTCCGGCCCAGAAGCCATGAACAAATCTTTTTTTCCCATCAGGCTCTGTCACAGCAACACCTAACTCTACATCGTTAAATGGATCAGGATAGGATTTAGAAGAGATAAAGGTCCACTCTACTGGGCGGTTCTGCATGGTATTCTTCATGTTAATTCCTCCTTAAATTTATTTCTTAGGTTTCCTGTCAATTTCAACTTATGGTGGACTTCGAATGAACCATCCATTATGTTCTCTTTTTGATCTGCTTGGATATGTATTCCTTCCCTTCCGCCTTCCATACTAAGTTGAATCGGATGATCCGTAATGAGCGCATACTCCCATTTCCCGGCTGCTGTGATTTCTCATTCGATATGTATGGTCCCTTGGGCAAATAACAGAGGTATGGTTCCTTTTGCATAGGTTAAAGTGCCGGGTTGAAAATTCAATTTATAACAATTGCTTCCTAGTTGCGGAGCGGGAATTAGTCCCAAGGCATACCGGGACATCTGCCAGGTCGGACTGCCTGACCACGCATGGCAATGGCTCCAGCGGGTATCGAAAACTTCCAGCAGTGTCGTGGCCCCTTGTTCAATCATCCAACCCCAGCATGACTTGTATTGCTCCAGTACAAACTGCGATTCACCCGCTTCCCAAAGCGCCTGCAGTGCAAAATGAGCAAAGCCTGGCGTAATGAGCCTTTCTTGATTGGCCTGAGGATGAGCCAACCGGGGGGCATTCGGATCATTAGGAAAACATCTCAGGAGATGGTTCTTTATAAACCGCACTGCAAGGGGCTGTTTCGTTTCATCAAATAAACCATGAAGCAATCCAAGAGCCGTAGCATGATACCCGGGAACCTGATGACTTAAGCTTATCGGCCCATCCAATGGGACGGATTTAGTGAACAGGCCCTCTTGCGTAAAGTAATAATCGCGGCTGTTATATCCTTGTTTGAACATAGCACTCCAGCAGCACCGGACCCATTAATCCAGCTGCGGCCGGTTGATCCCTATTGCATCCGCCTTCCCTGATAAAGGCTCCCAAAGTATTCGTCACTTCTACCTTGATCAGGTTGACTTGCTTTAAATGCACTTTAGGAAGCTCAATAAGATAGGGTGGACAAAGCAGGGGATCCAATCTCATGCCGTTTAAATAAACAACAGCAATTTCACCAACTTCCCCCAGATTCAGAACATATTTATGCTTGTCCAGCGTTGAAACAGTAATACTGGCTTCATAGGCAACCGTTCCGCTGAACTTATCCCAACCTTGAAAGGCATTCCAATCGCCTAAACCCGATAAGTTTTGCAATAACAAGCCCTGCATGCTTTCCTCTAATGGCGAATGAAATGAAGCAGCAACCCAATCGGTCACTTCACGGCTCTGGTTTTCATCATAGACATTGACTGCCAGGCTGCCGTTCGAATCTCTTGCAATATCAAAAGGA
The DNA here is from genome assembly GCA_036401615.1 of Bacilli bacterium. GTDB lineage: Bacteria > Bacillota > Bacilli > Paenibacillales > DASWUO01 > DASWUO01. The sequence continues at coordinate 4,771 of DASWUO010000310.1, forward strand.
TTAAACTCCGACGGGACAGTAAAAGTCTGCAGGTTTGAATCGGACCGGGAAAAAACAATAAAAACAGACTGGAATGGCTTTAAACGCAGCGGAATAATCGTCTTCCCCTCCTGAATATCATATACAGGAGCTTCAGAGATGTATCCGCCCATAGGTTCCCAAAACTCTGGAATCCCTTGGGTGTTGAAAGTGATGAAATCTTCAAAAACCTCAAGCTTATTTTCATTATTCAAGAAGAAAATATCCAGCTCTCCCTTACGGAAATGTCCAAATCGCAGATCAGGAAAGTGTTGTTTGGTTACTATGCTTCTAATCCCATCCCTTTCCAAACAAGCCGGGAGTCCAGAAATGGTGGTGGTAATGGAACGTTCTTTTAAACTCTCGACAATTTTAATGATTTCATGATGATGACCAGAGCAATCAAATTTAGGCATAACATCAATCGCAATCACTTCTCCACCAGACAAAGAAAATTCATGCAGCCGGATCAACGCACCTAAAGGAATCGTTTCAATACCAGGCAGAATAACAGCTTGAAAGGATTCATCGCCAATTTCAAGCAAGCCTGATCGAATCAAACATCTTTCTTCATCTTGCAGAAGGTCAAAGGATAAGATATGGAAATCGATTTGGTGCTGCATCAAGCTTTTTGTTACCTCATCCAATAGCACAGCATCACCAGACCAGTGTGACTCGGCAGGATACATCACGGCAATTCGGGAGATATGCTCCGATTCCCGCAATAACATGCAGGAACGGTTGGCATAATCAGCCCACTGGCGGAAAAACGGCCATTGCGGATTCTTCCCGCCGGCAAAGAAATGCGGCGGGCAATCAGCGTCGGGAAACAAGGGAGAGAAGGCATGCGGCACATACCAGTTGGTTCCTCTGGCAGTCTGCCAATCGGTTAGCCATTTCATCTCACGTAATCCCAAGTCCCAACCGTACGCGCCAAAATTCTCGCACATGACGATATCAGATTGCACTTCCAAGTGCGCAGCCGATTGAGCAAGCTTGGCTAACGTGAAATGAAAAAAATCAGGGTAAGGTTGCTGCCGGTAGTGTTTGAATTGAGGATAATGCTCTTCATACGGGTTTTGCTTTTGCTCGGAATCCACCTGTCTCAGCACAAAGTCATACCCGCCAGTATCAAAATGCCGGGTTGTCCGAAAGAAGTGTCCCGGTCCATATCCGTGATGCATATGCGCCTGATTATCTTCGACAATATGACCGATAAACTGAAGCCCATTCTCATGGCACCAGGAT
>DASWUO010000311.1:0-4311 GCA_036401615.1 Bacilli bacterium
AGGATTTTCGGGGGTGGATGCCGAATAGGTATGACACTGTATTTGGAGCATATATTGGAGCAGACGAAGTTGGTTTCGGAGACACCATCGAAAGGGACCGTTCCTTCGTTAAGATACTATAATACATAAAGAAAAGAGATGAGGCACAGTGAATAAAACGATCGTGTTTACCGGGGGCGGCTCAGCGGGACACGTTACGGTGAATTTAGCCTTGATTCCGAAGTTTGTAGAAATGGGCTGGGAGGTTCTTTATATTGGATCGGAACAGGGGATTGAGCGACAGCTGGTGTCCACGATCCCGAATATAGAGTATTACAGCATCGCCAGCGGAAAATTAAGGCGGTATCTGGATTGGAATAATATCAAGGATCCTTTCAAGGTTATAAAAGGGGTTTTCCAAGCCCGAAAGCTGATCAAGCGATTGAAGCCGAATGTTGTGTTCTCCAAAGGCGGTTTTGTATCGGTTCCTGTTGTTATGGGATCCTGGTTAAATAAAGTCCCCGCTGTGATTCACGAGTCTGACATGACACCCGGGCTGGCTAATAAACTATCCATTCCCTTTGTCCAAAAAGTTTGTGTCACGTTCAAAGAAACCTTGCAGCATCTTAGAACCAGGAAGGCTGTTTATGTTGGCGCTATAGTGCGGGAAGAGCTATATGAAGGTAATGCGGTGCGGGGGCTCTTGTTTTGCAAATTTACCAAAGATAAACCGGTATTGTTGATTATGGGAGGGAGCTTGGGTTCGCAGCGGATTAACCAAGTGGTAAGGGCCAATTTATCTGCACTGCTGAATGATTTTCAGATCGTCCATCTTTGCGGCAAAGGACAAGTTGATCCTGCTGTGGGAACGCGGGGTTACATACAGTATGAATATATAACGGATGAACTCCCGGATATGCTGGCCATGTGTGATTTAGTGATTTCCCGTGCCGGTTCCAATTCCATCTTTGAGTTTTTGGCGCTGCGCAAGCCGATGCTGCTTATTCCGCTTACAAGGAACGCAAGCCGCGGGGACCAGATTCTAAATGCCCAATCTTTCGGGAAGTCTGGATTTGCCGGAGTATTGCTTGAAGAGGATTTAACGCAGGAATCCTTCCTTGAGGGCATATATAAGGTGTTTGAAAACAAGGAAGAATACAAGACAAACATGGCCCGCCACGAAGGGGAGCATGCTGCCGATAAGGTAGTTGAGTTAATATTGCAGGTGGCGAAGATGTAAGCGGGAAAAGTCGGTTTGCAGCAGAAAAATGGCTAGTTTGAGAGAGTAATCGAATCTGTAAGCGGGAATAGTCGGGTTAGAGTAGCGGATCAGCTTACCAAAGTTAACTCTAAGCGGGAATAGTCGGGTTGCAGCAGAAAAATAGCTAGTTTGAGAGAGTAATCGAGTCTGTAAGCGGGAATAGTCGGGTTAATTCCCGCCACGAAGGGGAGTGAATCGATCAAGGTGACCCTTGTACTTATTGACTTACGAAATTGAATACATAACCAAACCAAAACAGGCAGCGTTCAATAGAAAAGTAAGACCGGCTGCAATCAGCAAGCCCTGAACCATCCCCGTGTTTTTTCTCCAATAAAGAACAGCGGGGAGAATAACAATAAGTTGAGCCAATCCTATACCCACTAAAATTTCTCGATAAATCAAAAGCAGCAGCAGAGCAAGCAGAATATTTAAAAGAGTCCCTATGCCCATGCCTCCCCAAACTTGGGAAACATGACTTTTTGTTTTATCCTCCGTCATACGACACCTCCAATTTCTTTGCGTAACTCTTCTAATTTCGCCTCTTGGTCACCGCGGTAGAACATGTTGTAGGTGTCAAAAGGAATGATTCTCCCGTCCGGGTGAACGATATGTACACAAGATTTCTTCACCGAGCGCACATCAAAATTGTATTTATCCAAAAACTGCATGATGATGACCCGAAAGATACTGTCATACCCCATCTTCTCCGGTACGGCAACCATAGGTAAGCAGCAGAGTAAATTTTTCAAGGATAATGCGGATGATGCTGGAGAATGGCTGGTCGAGAAGAGCTCGAATATCTTCGATTTTAATGTTTGGTCATGCTCATACACAATGGTGTTGCTTCCGCCTTCTAATAATATCCGGGGATCGATCAGGCCGGTAAGCGGCACTACACCGCCCTCCAATTTGAGCGCATAGCCCATCGCAAGGCAATCGGGATGACAGGGAACCGGAATGATATCCTCGGGTTTGAAAATCCCGGATTGATCGATGATCATCTGCCGTACTTCACTTAAGGTGAGACGGTCCGTGGCCGGATCAAACTCCTCAAGGCGGCCCGCTGCCTGAATCGGCTGGAAGGTTACACCGCGGACAGCCCGCTGGGTAAGGCCAAATTGGATGATGCGCCCCACTTCCTGATCATTTAGCCCTTTTTTCAAAGTAACGACCAATGTTGTGGAAATGTTAAACTCATTGAGATGCTCCAGCGCTTGCAGGCGGATTTTGCGTAAATCAGCGCCTCTGAGCTCCTTCAGCACCTCTTCTTCAAAGCTGTCAAACTGCAGGTAGATTTCGAACCCCGGCATGTACGCTGCCAGACGTTTAGCAAATTCACGATCCTGGGCGATTTGAATGCCATTCGTATTCAGCATCAGATGTTTAATCGGCTTCGTTCTTGCCAAATCAAGAATTTCAAAAAACTGCGGATGAATTGTAGGCTCACCCCCGCTGATCTGCACGATATCCGGCTCCCCTTCGTTACGAACAACCGCATCCAACATCAATTCAATCTGCGCCAAAGATCGCCAGGTTTCCCGCTTTGGAGACGATTCCGCATAACAAATCGGGCACTCCAGATTACACTTATCGGTCACTTCAATCAAGGTTAAACAGCTGTGCTGTTCATGATCCGGGCACAATCCGCAATCATACGGACACCCGTACTTGATCGGCGTGTTCCAGACAAGCGGCATTTCCGCAGGTTTGATGAATTCCCGGCATTTTTTGTAGTAGGCAATATCCTTAGAAATCAATACCTTCTCCCGCCCGTGGTGAAAGCAATATTTGGACAGATAGACGTGGTCATCCTGAAAAATCACTTTGGCCTCAACTTTGCGCAGGCACTGGGAGCAGACGCTGTTGGTCAATTCATGAAAGAGATACGGTCGGTTCTTCGGCATCGGTCAAGTCCTTTCGGCTTTCTTTTTTCACAAATAAGAGATAGGTATAATACCCTAATCCGGCGAGACAGGCGAGTTGGATGTTGTTCAGTCCCGCGTAAGGGTGCAGGGTAGGTTTGATGAAATCGATAAAGAAGCGGAACAGCAAATAACTAAACATAAATTGTTGAAAAAGAATGCCATCCGGCTGACGGGCATTTGCCATCCGACGGTTTCGAAACCTCAGCATGAACAGAAAAGCCATCATAAGGAGCAAAAAAACAATCTCGTACAGTTGGGTAGGATGGCGCATCACTCCGTCACCAAAGTCAATGCCTGTAATCCAGGAAGTAGACGTCCCATAAGTGTGGTCCGACAGCCCTGTCAGGAAGCAGCCAACTCGGCCGATGGCCATTCCGACGATTAAGGGAAACACCAAATCATCCCCGGTGGAGCGGGTTAACCCGATACGTTTCTTCGTCCACTCGACTCCGATCAAACCGCCGAGCAGACCGCCTACTATGGTTTTGCCGCTCATCATATACTGCCAATCATTCCAGCGGGTAAGGGTCATGAAGGGATCTTCCAACCAATAGAGTAGTTTGGAGCCAGGCGCCGCACCAATGGTGGCCCCGACGATAATCCACATGGCTTGTTTAATGGGGATTCTACCTTTGGTGCGTGTAAGCAAATATAGCCGAAACCCGACAAAGTAAGCCAAGGCCTCAAATAACCAATGCGGATGGATAGTCAAAGACCCTAAATGAAAGTATACAGGAAATGTCATTTTAGCCTCCTATTAAAACCATTATATCCTTGTTGGAACGTTATATGTTATGTTTTTCTGCCAGCCTCCGTAAAGCCTGCGATTTCTCCAGCTCCTTATCGCCCGGGGAACTACAAGCCTTTATTTGTTCCTTTTCACCCGGGATAGACTCTTGGCGGAAGTAGAGGCCTCTATTGCTGAGAATTGAGGGTGAAAGCTTGGAAACTCGGCTGAATAGAGGCCTGTAGTTCCGGGCCTATTAAATATGAGGCATAAAAACGAGAATAACGTACTGTAGATCCCTGAGCTTGTGGTTCTACTGATCTTCAAAAAGTGCGGGTACGTCCAGTCATACAGCTCTCATTCGGCATAGAATAAAGAAAAACGGCAAAGGAGCATGATTCGTATTGGTCCAATCAAGC
>DASWUO010000312.1:0-4029 GCA_036401615.1 Bacilli bacterium
AATATGTGCCACCCTCTTGGAATAAGCTGCTTGGAGGATTTCCTCATCCGTTTCTTCTGTTAACAGTTCCTTTAACCGGGATTCAGATGGATAAGGAAGCGCATAAACCATAGCTCGTTCTTGGGTTTCTGGAATATCCACGAGTTGAATCGCCGGAGTAGGGTGTCCTATTAAAGTAATGCCATGTGCTGCCGCAAGTGGGCCCGATGCAGCGAGCCTCTCAGGATTATCGTGATTTCCTGCGATCACAATGACCTGTCTAACTCCCCCCTCCGCCAATCGGGAAACCGCATCGTAAAACATTAGCTCTGCCGCTGCTGGAGGGTTGACTGAGTCGTAAATATCTCCGGCGATCAGAATGAGATCGATTTGTTGATCACGCACCATATGAGTGAGCTCGTCCAGAAAAGCAGCCTGCTCTTCCAGCCTGCTCCGCCCTTCCAGTGTGCGTCCCAGATGCCAATCTGCTGTATGTAAAACACGCATTGTCATGCCTCCAATTGGTGGTTAATTTGAGAAAATATATACGGATGTGCCCTATCTGAAAGGACTTGCTGCTCTAACCCGTCCAATCCCGCTTGCAAGTTACTTTCAGCAGAAAAGTGATCCCTTTTAACATTTTAGCACGACTATTCCGGCTTACAGCCTGAGTTGAGTAAAGGATTTGCTGCTCTAACCCGATCAATCCCGCTTGCAAGTTACTTTCAGCAGAAAAGTGATCCCTTTTAGCATTTTAACCCGACTATTCCGGCTTACAGCCCGCGTCGAGGAAATGATTTCAGCTCTATCCCGGCCAATCCTGCTGCAACGCAGCTATACTTCACATTCTCACTAAGTGGGATCCATCCAAGAAAAATAAATATTTTTCCGCCACCGGGCGTTTCCAGATATTCTCTATTGCTTTGGCATACAAATCGATTTGCAGGCGGTACCTCTCACTAACGACAACCGGGTCCCCATGAACAGCATCTGTCTTGTAGTCCAATAAAATTAAAGAATCATTTTCTTCAAATACACAGTCGATTACCCCTTGAATGAGCACTTTTTCGCTGGCGACGGCATTCGTACCCTGTCTGGCGGCATCGTTGGCATGTGGTATCTCATGCGGATAAACCTCTCCTACGGTGAGTCCATAGCTGAAGGGAATCTCGCGCCTGACCATCTTCGAGTTAAGCACTCTCTGCCCCAACTCACTGCCGAAAAATGCGTTTATGACCGAAATATCAATAACCACCATTTGTTCATGGGTCACAAGCTGACTTTCAATCATCCCCGCCATAGCTTGAATAATGTTCTCCTCCGACAATCCCGGTTCCAAAGGAATATACTGCATCAACGTATGATAGATCGTTCCCCGTTCCGCCGGGCTCATCCGTTGTTGCCCCATATGGCGGGGCCTGCGAAAAACGGATTTTCGTGCAAAAGCAAACTCCAGATTCCTGTGCTTAATATCCATCATTCGTTTCATTTCTGAAACCGTGGTTTTAGAAAAGTAAGTGGTTGCCTCTTCATAAGGATACTGCCATGCTAACCGGGCAGAAATTTCCGACTCATATTCCGGCGCAATCCCTTCTAAGGGCTGGGATTGCCTAATGGCCCCCAGTTTGCCGGCATCCACCGTTTCCTGACTCGCTGCTGCTTGAACCAGATGATCTTGGGGAATCAACGATATTCTCCATAGAGAAGGCTCGTCTCTCATAAATTCAGGAATCCTCCCGTGAATCCTTCCTCTTTCCCGCAGCTTTAAAGCTTGAGGGTGACGGATCAGGGCCGGACCGATCCAATCGAGGAATCCGCGGGCTTTAGCCAAGGCATAATCCGGAAAATACCATTCTGCATGATCCAGATGCTGTGCCCAATTCTGCAGCTGCTTGTCCATATTCTTAACGGTGCCGACTAAAAAAAGCTTCTCTTTCGGCCGTGTTAGAGCCACATAAAGAATACGCATCTCTTCCGCCAAGGTTTCCAACCGCATACGCCTCTTAACCGCCAGGTTAGGCAAGGCGGGATAACTCAAACGCAGCTGGGCATCAACAAATTTAGGCCCAAACCCGAGCTGTTTATGAAGCAGGAAGCTGCCTTTGAGATCTTGATTGTTGAATATTTTGCCCAGGCCTGCAATAAACACAACGGGAAACTCCAACCCCTTGCTCTTGTGAATCGACATGATTCGAACAACATCTTCTTGTTCTCCAATGGCTCGGGCCGTGCCCAAATCGCCGCCGCTGTCCTGCATTCGCTCGATAAAACGCAAAAAACGGAATAGCCCGCGAAACGATGTCGCTTCATATTGCCGGGCCCTGTCATATAAAGCCCTAAGGTTGGCCTGGCGCTGAATCCCTCCCGGCATGCCGCCGACCAGATCATAAAAGGAAGTCTCCCGATAAACCCGCCAAATCAAATCGGCAAGCGAGCCTTGACGCGCCTCGTTGCGCCACAACTCAAGTTGGGTTAGGAACGGTAATATTTTGTTATGCAGAATAGGATCTGCCCCGTCAGTCAAGGACGAATAAGCCAGCAGCGCTTCGAAAAACGGTTTATTCCGGCCGGCAAGACGGATCTGGGCTAGATCCTCAGCGGAAAGCCGGCAAATCGGAGAGCGCAGCACGGCCGCCAGCGGTATGTCCTGGAAGGGATTGTCGATTATTTTTAATAAAGAAATAATGATCTCCACTTCGGTGGCCGTGAAATAACCGGTGTTTAAATCGGCATAGGCCGGAATGGCGGCGAGCCTTAGTTCGTCCATTATCGTGGGCGCCCACTGTTTGGTAGCCCGCAGAAGGACTACAATGTCCCGGTAAGAGACAGGGCGGACACCGCCTGTTTTTCGATCATATACTTCAAAGGACGTGTGTCCTCCTTCACCCATCATCTGCTTAATTTGCATCGCGATGAGTCGGGCTTCCAGTTGGGCTGTTACCATCTCGCGGATTTCCTGTTGTATAGAAGGCTCAGACCCGCCGTTTACTTCTTCATTCTCGTTAGCGTCAGAATCATCCGCAGCATAACCAGGATCCCCAGATCCGTCTTCTGATTCTGTAACCGTACGGTCGACCAGCATGACCTCTATTGCAAAGTCCTCTGCTGTCTTATCACCATAAGGATAATCCGCACCAAGCACCAATTCCGCCCTTTGATCATAGGCAATTTCGGCTACCTTCTCATTCATCACCTGTTTAAAAATATAATTAACCCCATCCACTATCGCTGATCGGCTGCGGAAGTTTTGCGCCAGGTCGATACTGAGTCCGTTTAGGCCGGAAGCCGGCATAGTTGTTCCAGTCTCAAGCCCCGCTCCCGTTTCCTCATTGGTTTCATAGCCGATTGTCCTGCTTGGTGATGGGCTGTAAGTTTTGTATTTTTCCAGAAACAATCCGGGATCCGCTAAGCGGAAACGATAAATGCTTTGTTTGACATCGCCGACCATGAACCGATTGCCCGGATTCTGCCGGGAGATCAGCGCTACTATGGCCTCTTGAACCTTATTGGTATCTTGATATTCATCAAGCAGGACTTCCGAGAACTGATGTTGGTAATCAAGAGCAGCCAATGATGGCTTCAATTCCTCCGGTGTAGAATCCGGATGACGCAGAATTTGCAGGCAATAATGTTCAAGATCTGCGAAATCGACTAAGCCTTTTTCTTTCTTGGCTTGCTTGTACTGTTCCCCAAATTCAATAACTGCTTCAACCAGTGTCTTCATTACGGGCGCCATTTCGTGAATCTCGGCAAGATATGCCTCCGGAGGCCGTTGAAACAATTCGTCCTTGAGCTGATTTAGCTGTTTCTTGGCTTGGTCTCGCAACTCCTTAACCTGTTCCTGCAGCTCTTTGTCCACCTCATCCGCCTTGCAAGGGTTAAGCCTGCCGAACCCTGAGGCTTGAAATGCATGGTAAAGATGCTCCCAGGAGTGATTCTGCGTAACCTCGAGCAAATATTCCACAAGCACCAAATCGCCCTGCAGATTGTCTATGTAGGGGATCGGGCCTCCTGGCAGATAACTAAGCTTTAAAGCCTGCTTAAGCAAGC
>DASWUO010000313.1:0-6753 GCA_036401615.1 Bacilli bacterium
ATAGGTATAGAATTATAGGGAGAGATACAAACCATGGATATGATAGTCAAATCAACGGATCGTTTAAAGGGAGAGCTTAATGCTTTGTCTTCAAAAAATTACACTACCCGTTACCTGCTGGTTGGCGCCTTAGCCGAGGGAACAAGTACCGTTTACCATGCGGCTCACAGTGAAGACAGTGATGCTATGCGGCGTTGTATTCGTGATCTGGGGGCCACAGTTGAAGAAAATGGCGAGAAGATGACCATCACCGGATTTGGCAGAAAACCAAAGCCTGTAAGTCAACTCGATATTGGCAATGCCGGCGCGGTGTTGCGTTTTCTGATGTCTGTCGCTGCTTTCTGCCCGGAGTTGACTTTTATTAATGCTTACCCGGATTCTCTCGGCAAACGACCGCATCTGGATTTGATAACGGCTTTGGAGCAAATGAATGTTTCCATAGATCATGTTAATGGCAGGCTTCCTATTACGATCCGCGGCGGGAATCCCCTGGGGGGCAAAATTTCTGTCTCCGGGAATGTAAGCTCACAGTATTTAAGCTCACTGTTATTTATGACCCCTCTTCTGAAGGAGGATAGCGAGATTCAAGTGCTTCATGACCTTAAGTCGAAAGTAGTGGTGGGACAAACACTGGAGGTTCTGAGACAAGCTGGAATTGTTATTGAAGCAAGTGAGGATTTGATGTTTTACAAGGTTCGGGGGGGACAAAGGTACGAGGCTAAGGACTATTATGTACAGGGAGATTACCCGGGTTCCGCTGCGATTATGGCTGCGGCAGCTGTAACGAACTCTGATGTCACTATCAACCGCTTAGAGGAAAACAGCAAACAAGGCGAGAGGGCTGTTGTAGATGTACTTCGGGCTATGGGGGTGCCGCTTACTCATCATGAAGATGTGCTGCATATTCAGGGAAACCGGCAGCTGCAATCTGTTGAATTTGATGGAGATGCCTTCACAGACGGTGTCCTGGCTATGGTGGCTGCGGCTGTATTTGCCAGTGGAACATCAAGATTTTATAATATTGAAAACTTAAGATACAAAGAATGTGACCGCATTACGGATTATCTTCATGAGTTGCGTAAAGCTGGAGCCCGTGTTGAAGAAAAACAAAGCGAGATCATTGTGTATGGTCAGCCTGAGGGTGTCGAAGGCGGCGTTGAAATTGATGCTCATTACGATCATCGAGTTATTATGGCTTTAACTGTAGTGGGTCTCCGCGCGAAAAAAGGGCTCACCATTAAGGATGCGCATCATGTAGCTAAGTCATACCCCCAATATTTTGACCATTTGAACCAGCTGGGTGCTGATGTTAACTGGATAAGCTAATCAACTGACATACAAGGAGGGGCACTAAGATGTTTGAAAATCCATCCCAGGCAGAGATCAAGACCCTTTTGTTAAATACAAGAAATATTGCTGTTGTAGGTTTATCGGATAAGCCGGACAAGATATCCCATAGGGTAGCGAAGGACATGCAGGATAAGGGATATCGAATACTTCCGGTAAATCCTAATGCTACAAACATTCTGGGGGAACCCTGCTATGCATCCTTACTCGATATAAAGGAACCTGTCGATATCGTTAATGTATTCCGGAGAAGTGAACAAGTCCTGCCTTTTGCTGAAGAAGCCGTTAGCATTAAAGCCAAGGTGTTCTGGCTGCAGCAGGGAATTATTAATGAGGAAGCCGCTAGACTGGCTCAGGAACATGGACTTATTGTCATCATGGACCGTTGTATAAAAGTAGAGGCCATTAGATAAACTAAGGAAGGCTTCATTTAAGTTCGCCTAAATGCGGAGCCTATATGAAGACTTTTTTATATTCTGAGGAGGCTGTAATTTCAATGAATAATCAACAAACTTATAATACGGCAGGAAGCTTTGGCCAAGGTACCCAACCCAACTTTGGCTCTGCCGGCTTGTCACAATTCCGCGGAAATCAAAGGTCGTATGAGCCATCCGGCTTTGTTCAATCGATGTATGACCAGAATCAGCAGCAACAACAACAACAACAACCAGGTTCTGTTTCAAACCAATTCCAAAACCAAGGCCAATATCCGTCAACCCAATCTTACCACACGGCGAATTACCAAGGTTACCAACAAGGTCATGACCAATACTTGAGAGCCGATTCCACAAAACCAAGCAACATTCAATTCGGTCAACAAGGCGTGCAAAATCAACAAAACCAACAAAACCAACAAAACCAACAAAGTCAATTTCAAGGCTTTGGTCAGAACCAGAACCAGAACCAGAACTACCCCTCAGCTGAATCGTACCACACAACAAACTACAGAGGAACCCAACAAGGCCACGACCAATATTTGAGAGGGGATTCTTCACAACCTACCCAATCACAATTCGGCCAATCTTCCCAATTTAGCCAACCATCGCAATTTGGCCAGTCCCAGTTTAACCAACCGTCACAATCGCAGTTTGGACAATCCGGACAATTTGGCCAACCATCGCAATATGGTACGAGCCCACAATCGTACCAGTTGTCTAACTACCAAGGAAACCAACAAGGCCATGACCAATATCTGAGGGGCGATTCTTCACAGCCAAGCCAAAGCCAATTCAGTTCTATAGGTCAAAGATAATTTAATTCAACGCTTTGTTTAGAAATACAAAAGCGGACCTCATAGGTCCGCTACTTTTTTACCGGAGGAGTTTGTAAATTATGCCTAATGAAACCATGACCGCAGACCGCAGCTTATTAACGGTTAAAGAATTAAATTATGTTAAAGATTTTATGTCCTGGGAACTGTTAGCCATGAAGAAATGCCATGACACAGCTAATCAGTGCCAAGATCAAGAAATTGCTTCGTTGATAAAACAAACGGGCCAGCAGCATGTACAGCATTTCCAAAGTTTATTGACCCATCTTGAATAGGGGAGGATTCCATGGCGACCAAAATTGCAGTGTCCCAAACAGGTCAATTGCCTGTAGAAAAAGGGCCGGAACTGAATGACCGGGATAGGATTAATGATATCTTGGCTTTTGAAAAATATTTATCCAATGGCTACAATGTAGGTTTAAACGAAGCCCAAAATCCCAAATTGCATGCGGAAGTGCAGAATATACTTAATCAGGTTCACGATGCGCAGTATAAGTTGTTTAATCTTATGTTTGAAAAGGGTTGGTATAAAATGCTCGAAGCCGACAAGGAAGAAATTACTAAAACGCATAAACAATTTTCAAATTACAGTACGCAATTTCCATCATTTTAAAGCCACAAACCATCAAATGGTTTCCACAAACGGCGAGTTGCTCCTTAGGCTCGGCCGTTTTTGCATTATTATTTTGACAAAAACAGGTTCAAGCTTTACCATCAAATATGAAAGGAGGCCGCCACTTTTGAATTGGATGGGAAACTTACAGCAATTGGGACGATCCCTCGTTATGCCCATGATTGCTTTGCCGGCCGCAGCGATATTTATATTCCTCAGTAATTTTGCCTGGCATGGAATAGGTTTGGCGGATTTCGGTTATGCCTTACTTATTGCCGGCAATGCCATATTTGAATTCTTACCGATGATATTTGCCATAGGCGTTGCCTTGGGGCTGACGGAGAACTCCGGAACGGCCGGCATGTCCTCCTTGCTTGGCTATTTATTATGTACAAGTATAATACAACATTATGAAGGACCTTCCTTTGAATTTGGCGTGACCGGGGGAATTATTATCGGTTTATTGGCCGCCTTCTCGTTCCATAGATTTAAGAATGTAAAACTTCCCGAATATATTCAATTTTTTGGAGGGCCAAGATTTGTAACCCTTTTTATGTGTTTTGCTTCATTGGTCTTTTCTTGGGTATTTATTAAAGTAGGACCGTATTTGCAATACGGCATGCTTAAGATTAGTGCCTTTGTCTTGGATCTGGGCGGGTTCGGTACTTTTCTGTATGGGGTTTTATACCGTTTGTCTGTTCCAACAGGGCTGCATCACATTCTTAATAATGTCATGTGGTTTCAGGTAGGTTCCTATGAGAGACCTGACGGTCAACTGGTTCACGGTGATCTACCCCGATTCTTCGCCGGTGATGCTGAAGCGGGGATTTATATGGCAGGATTATATCCTATTATGATGTTTGCTCTTCCTGCGATTGCCTTCGCTATTATCCATGAAGCAAGGGAAGATTTAAAACCCAAGGTTAAAATTATATTTGTTACAGCAGCTTTAACCTCTTTTATTACAGGTGTTACTGAACCGATAGAGTTTGCCTTTCTCTTTGTTGCTCCTTACCTGTTTATTGTTCATGCCGTTCTCTCCGGTTTGGCTATGTGGATTGCGCACTACTTGGACATTCACCATGGTTTTTCTTTCTCCGCTGGCGTCATTGATTATTTTATTAATCTGCATCTGTCTAAAAATGGTCTTTGGCTCATACCCATCGGGATCGTTTACGCCTTGGTTTATTATTTGTTGTTCCGCTTTGCTATACGCAGGTTCCGCATTCCAACTCCGGGAAGGGAGGAGGGCTCCCAATTTGATGAGTGGGTAGGCGATATCCCTTATCGGGCCCCTTTGATTCTTCAGGCTCTCGGGGGGAAAGGGAACATTGTATTAATAGAAGCTTGTATCACCCGGCTTCGCCTTACCTTGGCCAATGACCGATTGATGGATACCGCGGCGCTTAAGCATCTTGGAGCAGCTGGAGTGATCCGTTTAGGGGGAGGAAATGTCCAGGTGGTTTTCGGCACTTTTTCCGAATTAATTCGCGAAGAAATTATGAAGACCTTGCGGAAGGATTTCCGCCAGATATTATTTAACTCTCCTGTCCAAGGCAAGATGATCCCAATTGAAGATGTGCCTGATAAAATTTTTGCCGGCAAAATTGTGGGGAATGGTGTAGCTTTTATACCGGAGCGGGGAGAGCTTGTTTCACCAGTTACGGGGAAGGTGGTACACATCTATCCAACCAAACATGCCATTGGCATCATAACAGATGAAGGGTTGGAGGTTTTGTTGCATGTTGGAATCGATACTTCCCATTTACAGAATATGTTCACTTCTTTTGTTGAAGTGGGGGACGAAGTGAATGCAGGCCAATTGTTAATCCGGTTTGATCTCAATCGTCTTAAAAAGCTTAGTAAATCCATTGCTACACCTATGGTCGTTACTAATCCATTAATCGTTAAATCCTGGAGTTTTGCCCCTTATAAAGCGGTTAAGAAAGGCCAAGTCTCCGTAATGTCCGTAGTACTTAAGGAGATGAACAAAAATGGAGGGAAATAGCATGTACAGAGGAACTGGTGCTTCTGCAGGAATCGCAATGGGCAAGGCCTTTGTTTTGCCGTCATGGGAGTGGGACTTTCCGGACGAATCTATTGATGTAGCCGACTTGGCTTCAGAATTTGAAAGATTGTATAAGGGTATTCACACATCCAAAAACGAACTTGAATCGATCAAAAAGGAAGTCTCTGAATTTATCGGGGATCAGGAATCCAGTATTTTTGATGCCCATATGGCGATCTTGGACGATCCTGTGTTTATGAACGAAGTTCAAGGCATTATTCAACGCCAATATAAAGTTGCAGAAGTTGCTGTAAAAGAAGTGATAGACAAATTCGTGACCATGTTTGATCTTCTGGAAGATGATTACATGAAAGAAAGAGCTGCCGATATAAAAGACGTGGGAAACCGGCTGCTCAAACATCTGCTCGGGACCCCGGATATTGTCCTTCCTGCAGATACACAGCCCTTTATCCTTGTTACCAAGGAGATCACGCCTTCCCAGTTTGCCCATTTGAATCCCGCCCATGTGCTTGGAGTTATTACGATGGTTGGGGGAAGAAACTCCCATGCGGCGATCATGTCCCGCGCCATGGGGATCCCCTTCGTGTTGGGGCTGGAAGGAAAGATCCGCACGCCCATTGTTACCAATGATTTTTTAATCATGGACGGCGATAGCGGTATCATTTATATAAATCCGGATGAATCCCTTACAGAGCAGTATACATTGGAAAAACTTGAACTTGTCAATATTAATGAAAAGCTGCAGGAAATTGTAGAAGAGCCGGCTCAAACCAAGGACGGGATACTTGTAAATCTTGCGGCCAATATAAGTTCTTTCAAGGAATTGGATCTGGCTCTGAGTAATGGAGCTTCGGGGGTTGGACTCTTTCGGACGGAATTCTTGTACATGGATCGTAACAGCTTGCCTGAGGAGGAAGAGCAATTCGAAGTGTATAAGCAAGTGGCTGAGAAACTGGGGCCTAAACCATTAATCATCCGAACATTGGATATTGGCGGGGATAAGAAGCTTGATTATTTAGCATTGCCCAACGAGAATAATCCGTTTCTGGGGTATCGGGCGATTCGAATCTCTCTTGACCAAATAGATTTATTTAAAACCCAGCTAAAGGCCATATTAAGGTCAAGCCATTATGGGAACGTAAAAATAATGTATCCCATGATTTCATCACTTGATGAAGTAAGAAAAGCCAACGCCATCCTTGAGCAAGCTAAAGTTGAACTATGGCAAGAGGATCGCCAATTTAACGCTCGCATTGAGGTGGGTATTATGATTGAGGTTCCAGCAGCTGCGGTTATAGCTGATATATTGGCTAAAGAGGTAAGTTTTTTTAGTATCGGCACCAACGACCTTATACAGTATGTTCTTGCTGTTGATCGAATGAATGAACATATTGCTGATTTCTACGATCCCTATCACCCCGCCATACTGCGGTTGCTTCACATGACGGTGAATGCCGCCAAAAGGCAGGGTATACCCGTAGCGGTTTGCGGGGA
>DASWUO010000314.1:0-2652 GCA_036401615.1 Bacilli bacterium
AATCGTTCGAGTTATTGAAGCGAATCTATAGAATAAGCGATGAGACATATCAAAAGAATTTGAACATGATGTCAGAAATTCTTGGTATTGACCGAATCATCGACGTTCCGGTACGCCAACTTTCGCTAGGACAACGAATGAAGGGAGAGCTAACTGCGGCAGTGTTGCATTCTCCTTCAATATTGTTTCTCGATGAGCCAACTATCGGGCTTGATGTAGAGTCTAAGCATGCAGTGCGAGACTTCATTCTAGAAATTAACCGAAAAGCTCGAACTACGGTGGTGTTAACCACCCATGACCTTGACGATGTCCAAAAGTTGTGTAAACGACTTATTGTTGTGTCAGGAGGAAAAGTAGTTCAAGATGGTCCGTTACATTCCATAGTTGACACGCTTGCCCCATTTCGTATTTTGGAACTTCATTTGGATCAAGTGGTTGTAGATGTTCAACATCCAAAGGCAGAAGTTTTGCACCACGATGGAGCTTATTTGTCCTATCGTTTCGACCGAAACCGCGTGAGTGCATCGGAACTTATCACAGACCTTTCCAACCGCATGTCAATACAAGATCTCAAGGTTAAGGAACCTGATATTGAAGAAGCAATACGCGCTTTATATCGCGCTACTCCAATCACTTAATGTAGCGTTCTGCTGAACGAATCAGCAGAACGCTACATTTGTATACCGCATAATAAAAACGCAGCGTAAAAATGCAGACCTATCCTGCGGTTTATGGGGCGAATATGACAGGGGCACTTGCCAACATCACTCTATTAATCTACCTTGATCTTAGTCTAAATGCGTATTCAGGGCTAATCCGTCCACCCATTCCGGAAAATCCCGTCCACTCTCTCGACCTGAGTTACACGTCTTGCAGGAGTACTTCGACTCATCATGAATTCTCCACTGAATTCATTTTGGAGGAGGGTTCCTGTTTGACGCAACGGAGGGTCCTCATGCACAAAATCATGGACATTCTACGTCTCTCGCTGGAGACGAAACGCAGTAACCGCGCTGTCGCGCGCAGCCTCGGTCTTTCCCATAGCACCGTGAAAGATATTCAGTCGTTTGAATTATTTGATGACATTCAAATCTGTATTGAACGATGTGGTTTCTTCTGGAGATCTGATAATTCGGATATCACCAAACGATACTTCAGAGAATCACCCGGAAATCGAAGGACTCACATCCACGTAAGAAGAGAGGGCAGTTGGTTTGGGAATGATCGCCACGGATATGTAAATGCTAAGCAACCTTTTATCTGGAATATCATGCAAAAGGCGGACCGATGGTGCCAAACTATCGGTTGGTCACCCGCCGAGCGGGACATGTAATAGGAGATAGCAGTTATTATAATGGAAGGCTTTTTTATATTTTGCAAAAACATTGATTTCGGTGAAGTTATAAATCTGAGATAACTCTGAAAAAATCGGAATCGCCATAATCGTATTTCATTCATTGAAGGAGCAGGAACTATATCTGTTTCTTTTTTGTTTTCAACAAGTTATTTTTGCCAACAAAAACTTAGTATATCTACCATCGTAAACACCTTGAAATTGAATATCTTTTATTGAAAAACTACTTGCTGTAAAGCAAACTGCCCTTTCTCGGAAAGAAACGAAGAATCGATTGTTTTGGAAAACAGGGGTAAAATAGGTCCGCAAAAAAAACGACTTGCAACTTCCTCGCGACAGAGGTAAGATCGAGCACACCAAAATACTGTCGAAAGGAGGGTGCGGTTCATGAATGATTTACCAGTCTGGCTTCAAGAGGCTCTCCGACAACGGTTCGATGCTTTATCGGTGCAAGGATATCAAAATCCGATCTGGACTCAGTACGAACTAAACTTCAGGAAACGCAACGTCAAATGAAGGAACAATTTTCAAAAGTCCAATGGGCGCTTTTCTTGGAATGGGAAGGCTACGATAGCTATCTCAGTGGAATGGAGAAAGAATGGATGTATTGGCATGGGCTCCAAGATGGGGCGGGAATACAACTTTCCCTGGTTCATACACAAATTAAGCACGATTGAATTTATAGTCCGGAGTGATTGTACTTCCGCCAATATGCTTTCATGCACATGGTGATCAAGGAATTTCTTTTGTCCTATGATTTTGGCCGTTGTGCCTTAATTGACATTGTATTGTTCCCAACTCATAATTATGTCGCGACACAAGCCAACCTCGGGCGCGACAAATGTTGTCGTCGTTCCCATCCGAACAGTAGAAGTTTTCGAAGGTATGATCGTGAACACGAAGAAGCGCGTCAGCGCGTACTGTCGGGTCAGTACCGATTCATTGGAGCAACTCAGCAGTTATGAAGCGCAAGTCACGTATTACAGCAAATTGATTCATGAAAAATCAGACTGGGAGTATGTGGATGTGTATGCGGATGAAGGGACAACGGGAACCAATACAAAACACCGGCTGGAATTTCATCGGATGATCAAAGATGCTTTGGGTGGCAAAATGGATCTGATCGTCACCAAGTCGATCTCCCGATTTGCACGAAATACGGAGGACTGCTTGAAGTTTGTACGCCAATTGAAGAACAAGGGTGTGGCGGTCTATTTTGAAAAGGAAAATATTAATACCATGGAATCCGCTGGCGAAGTGCTGCTGACGATTCTCAGTTCTTTGGCGCAGGATGAAAG
>DASWUO010000315.1:0-5331 GCA_036401615.1 Bacilli bacterium
CGCCTATCATAAAAACAAGCCTAAGCGAGGATTGTATCGCTTCTTTCAATAACTGGCCCACAGCTCGTCCGTCGCTAATTCTTGCTTGATGCATGGCTTCAGAAGCGCGGGTTAAGATAAACCCTTTTTCTATGATTGGGGAGGTACTTATCAAATTTTTATCTCCGTGATACCTCATTATAAAAGCTACAACCACAGCAGCGCCGTAATGGGTCACAGCGAGAATGGCGGCAAGGCTCGCATCGTGAAAAAATCCAATAGCCACGGCTCCAATCAGAAAGATAGGATCCGAAGTCGTTGTAAAAGAAACCAGTCTTTCCCCTTCTTCGCGATTGACCAATTTTTGCTCCCAGATCTGCGAGGTTAGGCGCGCGCCAACCGGGTATCCGGAGGCGAACCCCATGGCCATGACAAATCCGCCGATACCAGGCACCCGAAAGAGAGGCCGCATCATGGGGTCGAGCAGGGTTCCTATAAAATGAACGATGCCAAAACCCAACATCATCTCCGATATAACGAAGAAGGGAAACAGTGCAGGAAACAACACGTCCCACCAGATGGCCACACCGCGAACGGCAGCCTTTAACCCTTCCTCGGGAAAACCAAGAATTAAAGCCACCATAACTAAACATACAAACACAATGGATGGAGTCATCAGAAGGCGGATGGATAACATAGAGCAGCCTCCCTGAATAAAAGGTAGTTTGTACACATTACTGTTCTTTCCCTTGTTCAAACTACTTTCATCATATGTATCTGAGGGGACATACATTCTCATGATTTCCATGATATAATATGGATAATTATTATTGAGCATACATCATGTAATATTGCTATAGGAGAGATTTGTTGATGTTGGAGCCGCTGTTTAAAATCAAAGTAACCTGCTTGTTCTGCAAGAATGGTTTTCAATCCTCGCGTGTTAGGCCAAGCTTCAAGAAGGCCGTCAAAACTGATGCCGATTTCTGCACCTACTACAAGGAAGTAAATCCCGATTATTATGTGGTCAGGGTATGTCCGATTTGTGGATTTGCTTCAACGGAGAGCTTCGAGGAAAAGTTTGCCGATGCGCAGAAAAAAGCTTTTCAGGAAAAAGTGGCCAACAACTGGCAGGTGAAGGATTACAGCGGGGAGCGGTCTTGGGATGAGGCGCTGCAAACCTACAAACTGGCTCTTCTCTGCGCACAGATCAAGATGGAGAAGGATCGGAATATCTCGGGGATTCTGCATCATATTGCCTGGATGTACCGGATAAAAGGCGACGTCGAGCAGGAAACCCGGTTTCTGCAATTTGCATTAAATTCCTATACCAAGGTTTATGAAACCGAAGAGGGGAATATCAATAATGCCCGTCTTATGTTTCTAATGGGAGAACTAAACCGCAGGCTTAAGAATTATCCGGCAGCGGTTCAATGGTTTTCCAAGGTGATCAACGATAAGAAAATCATGGATTCGGCGATGATTCGGGCTTGCCGCGAAGGCTGGGCTGAAGTGCGGGAGAACATGCTTGAGGCTAAGCTGGAGCTTCCTGAGGAAATGCAGAAGAAGTAGTTGTAAATTACTCCTTCCTATCCCTGCGCAACGTTTGATCGGTCAATAAATAATCCTGATCCGTATCCAGGATGGTCATTTTGCTGTGGCAGCAGGGGAACACAAGCAGCTTCTTCTGTCCCTCGTGAATGTTCTTCAAGTCTTTTCTTTTTAAAGGGATTAACACATTAGGTTTGCGGCAAAAAGGGCATTCGTTGACATAGACATCATTCATGATCATGTCGTAAGGCCATGTTTTATCAAAAGGAATCATAACGTCTCTTTATCGGAAGGAGCTTCTTTAGCAAGCTCGGCAATCTTCTGCAATAAGATATGTTTAGGCATGTGCATGAGATGTTCAATGGGAACCTTGAGTTTTTCTGAAAGAATCTTTGCGGTTTCAAGCGATATTTGTAACGGCTGCATGAATACTTCCTCCTCTCCTGCTCATCTATAGTTATACACTTATTAAGCTTGAGATTCAAATAGAAAGGTTGGACTTGTCCTATGCTGCAAGAGCCGCTTGCCCTATCATGGAATTTGGATTCTATCTTCGCGGGTGGGAGTAAATCCCCTGAATTTTCTGGTTTTTTGGCTGATTTGAAGAACAAGGTATCTGAATTCCACAAGAAAGTTACAATGAATGATGAGTTGAAGATCAACATTTCGGCTGATGAGTTTATAGGATTGATCGAGCTGATGCAGAGCATGAATCAACAATTTAAGGAATCGGAATCGTTTGTCGGCTGCTTAAGCGCTCAAGACCAAGCGGATAAAGAGGCCGTGTTAATCAGCGGACAGATCAAAGAGTTATACGCCGATTATTTATCGGCACTTACTTTATTTGACCAAGGCCTGACGAATATTGAAGATTCGCGGTGGCATTCCTTCATGCAGTTGGACGATTTGCTGCCTGTGGCTTTTGCTTTGAATGAAAGACGAGACTTACGCAAAGATAGAATGTCACCGGAGCTGGAATCCTTGAGCAGTAATTTGGCTGTGGATGGATACCATGCCTGGGGTGAACTATACAACACTATTGTCGGCACAATGAAAATTCCATTTGAGGAAGATGGACAGTTGAATCAGTTGTCTGCCGGGCAGGCAGCCAACAAGTTAAGCCATGCGAACCGCGGGATTCGCTCGAAGATGTTTCTTCAATGGGAAGAGGCATGGTCTCGGCAAGCCGACTTCTGCGCAGATGCCCTGAATCATCTGGCCGGGTTTCGACTGCAGCTTTATAAACACAGGGGTTGGGAATCGGTCCATAAGGAACCTCTGGAAATAAACCGAATGTCTGCGGAAACACTGCGCGTTATGTGGGAGGTTATTGAGAAAAATCGGTCTGTTTTCGTGGATTACTTGCAGAGAAAGGCGGAGTTGCTGGGATTAGAACAACTGGGTTGGGTAGATGTGGATGCCCCTGTTGGGCAAACGGCCAAACAATATACGTTTGATGAAGCCGCTGAATTTATCATTGAACAATTTCGTAAATTTAGTCCGCGAATGGCAGATTTTGCAGCCGAGGCCTTCAGAAACCGTTGGATTGAAGCTGAAGACCGGCCTGGTAAGCGACCAGGCGGGTTCTGCACTTCCTTCCCGATCAAAGAACAAACCCGGATCTTTATGACCTTTGCCGGGACATCTTCTAATGTCTCGACCTTAGCCCATGAACTAGGCCACGCTTATCACCAGCATGTCATGAACGATCTTCCGGGTCTGGTTCAAGATTATGCCATGAATGTGGCGGAAACGGCATCGACCTTCGCTGAACTCATCGTATCGTCTGCAGCAGTAAAGATGGCAGAAAGCCAAGAAGAACAATTGGTCATGCTTGAGGACAAAATCCAACGTTCGGTCGCTTTCTTCATGAACATTCATGCCCGCTTTCTCTTCGAGAGCAACTTCTATCAGGCCAGAAGCAAGGGGCTTGTCAGTGTTGCCCAACTGAATGAAATGATGGAACAGGCCCAGAAGACGGCTTTCAGCAATGCCTTAAGTGATTACCATCCGCACTTCTGGGCATCGAAGCTGCACTTTTACTTAACCGATGTCCCTTTCTACAATTTCCCTTACACCTTCGGGTATATGTTTAGTGCAGGTATATATGCTAAAGCTCTACATGAGGAAGGATTTGAGCAGAAATATATAGAACTGCTGAGGGACACTGGACGAATGAGTGCTGAAGCATTAGCCCGGAAACATCTCGATGTGGATTTAACTAAACCTGATTTTTGGCAAAGTGCGATGGATCTGGCTATAGCTGATGTGAAACAGTTTCTGGATATGACCTCTTAGAATTTAAAGATCTGGATGGTTCTTTGCAACTGGGTAACCATCTGGGTCATCTTCTCGGATTGTTCCACCATATCTTGTACACTGCTGATTTGTTCATTCATTGAGGCGGATACTTGCTCGGTGCCGGCTGCAGATTCCTGGGTGATCGCTGATATGTTACCCATAGTAGAGGAGATCTTCTGCGCGCTGTCTAACATTTGGTCGCTTTCTTTGGCAAATTTAGAAATTTGATTTGTAATGAATTCAACACTATGTACGATTTCGGAGAATACTTTTTCCGTCTCTTGAATCAGGAGCACTTGGGTTTTGACGATTTCTTCATTGGTTCCAATATTAGTGATGGCTTGTTTAATCTCTTGTTCAATGCTTCGTACCAGATTAAAAACCTCTTTCGTAGAAGAGGAGGCTTCCACAGCCAGATTGCGCACTTCTTGCGCTACAACAGCAAAGCCCCTGCCATGTTCACCCGCACGGGCTGCTTCAATAGAAGCATTCAAGGACAATAAATTGGTTTGTTCAGCAATCTCCGATATGGTTACGGTAATCTTGGAAATATCTTTGGCTTGTTCAGCTAACTTTTCAATGGTATTTGATACATTGCTTGTCGCTTGTACATTGCGTTTCATTCCTTCGCCTTGGCTCTCTACAGCTTTCCGGCCTTTATCAACCAGTTGAACCGTTTGTTCCGAATGGAAATTCATTTCTTTTGTAGAATGGGCATAGGAGGTGGCTTTATTTTCAATATCTTTAATGGATAGGGATATTTCGCTAACCTCTACAGAAATCTGTCCTGCCCCGGTTGCTAATTCATTAGCGGAAATGGTCACTTGTTCCAGAACATCTTTGAGATTCTGGTTCTTGGTGAAGATATCTCTGCTGGAATCCGCTACATGCCTGGATATCCCGGTGGTCTCATTCAGAATTTCCTTTAATTTTGCAATCATTTTATTAAAAGAATCACCCAATTCACCAAGTGCATCGTTGGACGTGATTGTAACCTTCTGGGAGAAGTCACCTTTAGAGATATTCAAGGCGATCCGGGAAATGTTGCTTATAGGCTCTGTTAGCGCTTTCTCCAACCAATTAACAAAGGGATAACTTAAACCAATGAAAACAGCCAAGAAGATGTAACCGGTCAAACCACTGGAACTCATGACTATAAAAATAATCGAAAATGCGGCAACTAACGTGTAGCAGCCAAGTTGAAGCTTTCTTTTGAAGGATTGTTTGTCGAACCAGCTCATTTAATGATCCCCTTTTTTTAGAAAATAATCAGAAAATTACACATAATCTGATATTTTATAAACAGTATAAATTATTATATCACCAACGTTTCTAAAGGTCTATACAACAATGCATTGCATTGTAAAAGAATGTTGCAAGCCGCTGGCGCAGGGAACTAAGTAATATAATGTAAATTTATGTTGAAATGTGGATGTCAATTGGTATATAATGTGACTTAAGACCTACATGTCAGTCAGCCTTATTGGACATTTATTATCA
>DASWUO010000316.1:0-6779 GCA_036401615.1 Bacilli bacterium
TTTCTCGATTTGCCGGTCCAGCTGTTCATCGCTCAAGGCCGCCAGCTGCTGTCCATTCATCGTTAAACCGTCTTTAGGAATCATGCCCAACTGGAGGGCGATCGCCTCAGCTGTAGCTTGATGATCCCCTGTGATCATCACAGTTCTAATCCCTGCTCTTCTGCAGGTAACGATGGCGTCGCGCACTTCTTTGCGGGGAGGATCGATCATGCCCGTTAACCCTACGAAGATCAGGTTATTTTCCACATCCGCCGCTTCTTCCCCGATACGTTCTGCGGTCTTCATTTCTCTATAGGCGAGTCCAATGACCCGAAGCGCTGATTTGGCCATGCTGTCATTGGCTGCCAAGACTTTCTGTTTTAATGTGCCGGTAAAGGGAACCACGTTGCCATCCCAGAGCATGTAGGAGCAATGTTGGATAAGTACATCGGGTGCGCCTTTTGTACACATCAGCCGGCCTCCCTGATGTTCCACCACCACGGACATTCGTTTGCGTTCCGAGTCAAAGGGGAATTCATTCACTCTTTGGTATAAACCTTGCAATGAAGCGGGTGTAACACCCGCTTTTGCCCCAAGAACAACCAAGGCCCCCTCTGTAGGGTCACCCGTGATTTGCCAAACGGATTTTACATGATCCTTTGCTTTTTTCCGTTTCAAATCCGGATAACTCTCATGAAGGGTTGCATTATTGCATAACACCGATATTTGCAGCAGCCGGCGAAGCGTTTGATCCTTGCGGACATCAACGGGCAGTCCCCTAAGCTTAAACTCACCATATGGTTCAAAACCTTCTCCGCTTACCTCGAAGATATTGCCGCCCATCCAAAGGTGGGTAACGGTCATTTTATTCTGCGTTAATGTCCCTGTTTTATCAGAACAAATCACTGAGGCGCAGCCTAAGGTTTCAACTGAAGGCAGCTTCCTTACAATGGCTTTGCGTTTAATCATCCGCTGAACGCCCAGGGCTAAAGCGATAGTCACTATAGCAGGCAGTCCTTCCGGTATAGCGGCAACCGCCAAACTCACTCCTGCCAAGAACATCCCGTAAGCCGGCTGTCCGTGCATAATCCCTGCAATTACAACCATGACCGTTAAGCCTATGGATAAGGCAATTAATATTTTGCCCAACTGCTCTAATCGATTCTGAAGAGGTGTTTTCATCGCCTCCGTATTTTCAATTAAACTTGCTATCTTCCCCATCTCTGTGTTCATACCGGTTCGAATAACTACCCCTTTGGCATTCCCGCGGGTAACCATCGTTCCCATAAAGCCCAGATTACGCAGATCCCCCAGAGGCACTTCCACGGCGCTTATTCTTTGAGCGTGTTTATTCACAGGCACTGATTCCCCTGTAAGGGTAGATTCCTCCACATAAAGACTGTTCGTTTCGATAAATCTAATGTCCGCCGGGATGCGGTCTCCGCTCTCCAGAATGATTAGATCTCCAGGTACGATCCGGTTTGCCGGCAGCTGATGGAAGCTGCCGTCCCTCATCACCTTAGCCGTAGGCGCTGATAGTTCCTTTAACGCCCTAAGGGATCGCTCCGCACGAAATTCTTGGATAAAGCCGAGAATCCCGTTCATGATAATAATCGCTACGATCGTTATGGCATCCAGATATTCACCCAATAACCCGGAGATCAGTACGGCCCCCACTAAAACCAGGACCATAAAATCTTTAAATTGATTAAGGAATAAAGTAATCAAGGACAGGTGCTTCCCTTCCGACAATTCGTTAGGGCCATATTCCTCAAGCCTTTGTAAAGCCTCCTTCTCCGACAAACCCGCATCGGGCTGAAGCTTCTGCACGTCCAATATTTCTTCAGTACTCATGCGGTGCCAATTGTTTTGTGTCATTCTTCTTATTTCCTCCCTTAAGCCATGTATTAGAAATTTATTCAGACAAGCTGAAAAATATCCCAATCCGTCCTGAAGATTTTAGACAAGGCTTGGCATCCTATGAGATAATACATTCATTCGAATATAATGGAGTGTTCAACATGGCATTAGACGGACTGGTCCTTCATGCAATAATCCACGAGCTTCAGGCCTTTGTCGGCGGCCGCATCAGCAAAATCCAACAACCCGATCAGCACGATATCATCCTTCAATTAAGGTCACAAGGCCATAACGGCAGACTGCTGATCTCGGCAAATCCCACTTACCCCAGAGTTCACTTCACCGAACATCAATTTATGAATCCTATGGAAGCCCCTATGTTCTGTATGCTGCTTCGTAAACATTGCGAGGGTGGTGTCATCGAATCGATCCAACAAGTAGGTATGGAAAGAATCGTTCATATCGATGTGCGCCAAAGAGATGAATTGGGTGATTTAAGTGTTAAACGCATCATTATAGAAATCATGGGGCGTCATAGCAATATTGTTCTTCTTGATACAGCGACCAACACTATTCTGGATGGAATTCACCATGTCACCCCCGCTATCAGCAGCTTCAGGGTGGTCTTGCCGGGTTGCGCTTACCTTGCCCCACCCGATCAAGAAAAGCACAACCCTTTGATTACAACCCAAGGACAGTTTCTCTCCATCATGACTTCAGATACTGCGTCGGATTATGATCAGGCAATCGTTCAACAATTCAGCGGGATCAGCCCATTGGTCGCTAAAGAAATCATCTATCGCAGCGGACTGATATCCAACCTTAATCTAGCCGCGCTTCACTCCGGGGAAAATCTGCTTAATGAATTCATTTGGCCGGTATTTAAAGAAGCAATGGAAGGGGTTACAAACCATAAATATCAACCCGCCATTGTAGAAGCAGAAACAGGGAAATCCTATTTCTCTATTATGCCCTTAACCCATATTCCAGGAGAATCCACGATTTTTTCTACGATCAGCAGCTGCCTTGAAGCATTTTATGGGGATAAAGCTGAACGGGATGCCGTTAAACAACGGGTGGCAGATTTACTGCGTTTTCTTCAGAATGAGAAGAGCAAAAATATCAAAAAGCTGGAGAAGCTCCACGAAACGATCAAGGAAGCCGAAGCTGCCGATAAACATAGAATCCAGGGAGAACTGCTCACGGCGCACATGCACCAGATCCAACGGGGGATGAAGTCGATCGAGGTGGTTAATTATTATGACGAGAACCAGAAAACCGTTGTCATTCCTTTAGACCCCCTGCTTTCCCCTTCAGAGAATGCCCAGAAATATTTCAAAAAATATAACAAAAGCAAGAACAGAATTACGGTCGTACAACAGCAGATCCAGAACACACATGAAGAAATTTCTTATATTGACGGTTTACAGCAGCAGCTTAACAACGCATCCATGCAGGACATTGCTGAAATTCGCGAAGAGTTGGTTGAACAAGGGTATATCCGGGACCGCAGCAAAAGCAAGCGCAAGAAGAAAAAAATCAACAAACCCGTCATCAGCTGTTTCGTTTCCAGTGAAGGCATTGATATCTATGTAGGCAAAAATAACATTCAGAATGAATATATCACCAACCGATTGGCCCAATCCTCGGATACCTGGCTGCATACCAAAGATATGCCGGGTTCCCATGTCGTCATTCGAAGCACGGCTTTCGGCGACAACACCCTGCAAGAAGCAGCTCAATTAGCCGCTTATTACAGCCAAGGCAAACAATCAAGCCATGTGCCTGTGGACTACACCTTCATCCGCCATGTCCGTAAACCAAATGGTGCCAAGCCTGGTTTTGTCATATATGATCACCAAAAAACGCTATTCATCACACCAGATGAAGCGTTTATTAAACAATTAAAAGTTTCTGTAAAATAAGACTCGGCGATAAAGATTTAAACAATCCATTTCATGGATTATAAATTTTTATCGCCGACCATACGTACTTTTAGTTGCTGCAGAACTGTAGCGTTGATTTTGCGTGAACCGATTGAAGCATGGAATACCACACCATGACGCTCGCCATGATAATCTGAACCTGCTGTAATAATTAGATTGTGGCGCAAAGCCATTTCAAGATAACGGGCTTCATCGGCATCAGAATGATCGGAATGGTAAACCTCTATGCCATCTAACCCATCCAAAATTAATTGCTCCACCAGTTCATCCTTGTGATAAATTCCGGGGTGCGCTAATACCGCGCATCCTCCTGCTTCTTTAATCCATTCTATGGCTTCCTTAGGGTGGATTCGCGGCGGGTTAACATAAGCCGCTCCTTGTTTGCCCAGATATTTATCAAAGGCTTCCGCTATGGAGTTGACGTATCCTTTGTTTATCATCAAATCCGCAATATGGGGTCTGCCTATGGTTTTTTTGTCCTGCAGCACCCGACCCAAGGAGGCAGTTACTTCATCCATGGTGATGGACATGCCCAACTGCTGCAGCCGTTCTACAATCATGTCATTCCGGAGATTTCTTGTGTTTCTTAACAAGGCTAATCGGTTCAAGAAAACAGGATCCTGCACATTCATATAATACCCCAACACATGAATATCCTGCTGATTTGCGACCGCGCTGATCTCAACTCCGGGAACAACCACTATACCCAGCCGTTCACCTTCTCTAAGAGCTTCATCAATACCTGCCACCGTGTCATGATCCGTTATGGCAATACCGGCTAAACCGGCTTCCTTGGCCAATTGGACATTTCTTGCAGGTGGTCCGGTACCGTCCGATGCTGTGGTGTGGCTGTGCAAATCTACATATTCTATAACCATTGATCCAAATCTCTTTCACGTAAAAAAGTCAGAAAAGTAACTGCAGGAATAGGAAGCAGCGTAGAATTCAAATAAATTGCATAAAAATGCCTTGTAAAAGCAATACCTTCGATATTCTTAATATGCAGCAAACCCAAGGCAACTTCGTGTTTAACGGAGGATTGGGACAGGATGGTGATTCCTAAACCGGCCTCCACTGCTGATTTCACAGCACCTGTACTGCCGAGCTCCATGACGATCTTCATTCGATCCGAATCTATTCCTTTGTTCTTCAGTTCATCTTCCATAACCTGACGGGTCCCTGAACCTTGTTCACGTAAAACAAAAGGATACTTCAATACTTCTTCAATGGGGCAAGTTTTGAAAGCGTTCAGCGGGTGTTTTGCCGGAATAATCAGCTTTAATTCGTCTTTCAAGATGGGTTCCGTATGCAAATCCGCATGTTGTACCGGCGCTTCCACCAAGCCGAAATTTAATTGATGGCCCAGGATATCGTCCAGAATCTCTGTGGTATTCATCACTTTCATGGAAATGGAAATATGGGGGTATTCTATACCGAAAGGGCCTAAAAATCTTGGAAGAATATATTCGCCAAAAGTTAAGCTAGCCCCTAGGTGCAAGCGGCCCTGGAGCATATAGGTAAATTTGGACATCGCCAAATCCGTTTCTTTAATCAACTCAATACTTCTGTGGGCAAACGGCATAAGAGCCCTGCCCGATTCAGACAATTCCACTTTCTTCGTTGAACGGTTAAATAATTTAGTGCCGAAATATTCCTCCAAAGCCTGCACCTGCATCGTAACGGCCGGTTGTGTCATATGAAGGGTTAGGGCAGCTGCAGA
Organism: Bacilli bacterium; assembly: GCA_036401615.1. Classification (GTDB taxonomy): domain Bacteria; phylum Bacillota; class Bacilli; order Paenibacillales; family DASWUO01; genus DASWUO01. The sequence goes on from DASWUO010000316.1 coordinate 5,506, forward strand.
GAAGCTTTCTTTCCCGGCAACCGTATAAAAGATATGAAGCTGATGAAAGTTCAATGCCATCACATGCCCCTGCCTTGATTATTTACGTTTCCGGCTGTTCTTAATCAAAGTCATTCTTCTCGAATGCCTTAACCAAGAATAATAGGACTTCAAATCCCTCAGTTCCATAGTCTCAGACATTCTACCCAAGAAGGTAACAATAATCATCTTATGCAGAGGGTTGCCGAGAAGATCCACTTCTCCTTCGAGAACGGCAAATTCAGCTACCACAACCAAATCATCATCTATTAAATAAACATCCTGTTCATTTCTGTAATAGGATTCCACACAGTCGTTCTTCAGCTTATCCCATAGAAACGCGCAAATATCTTCAAAACCTGTCTTCTCTGTTTCAATTCGATCAATCCATCTAGCTCTGGCATGGTTAGTAATAACAATGTCTGCGATTTTCTTATCACCTAAAACAACAAAAAAGGGTTCATAAGTGCTCCAACGGCCCATAACCTTGTCTTTCATGATTGCGCCACCTTCCATTAAAAATTGGGACTATTAGCCTATGTGCCTGATCTCTCTAGTTTACTCTATTTCCCATTTTAATAAAAGACCGTTTGCAAAAAAATATTTACAAAATAACAAATTTTACTTAATAAGTGTAGAATCTTGTTTTATCCGGTATATTACTATTGTATTCAGTTTTGATTTCATTGCGATAAGAAGGTTCAACTTTTTTGACAAACGGCAATCTTTGTAATTGATTTGTGGTTTCCTGCAGTTTATCGGCATTTAAATACATAACTACATATTGCAGCCTTTTTGAGATAAAATGAATGTTACCGAATCGTTCGAGACTTTTGGCGGACTTGATATCATTGACCCATATAATTATTCCGGTGCGTTCTGGAAACATTGGGAAAACCTCTCTTCATGTATTATTGAAAAAGGAGTGAATCAACCATGCAACCTGATATTAGGGTTCATATCATTAGAGGATCATCGATTGAAAGTGTTCACCACGGGAGTATGGCAATTGTTAATAGTAACGGAGACGATCATTATACTTCCGGAAATGCGGATGTCACGGCTTGTGCCAGATCCACCGCTAAGCTGTTGCAGGCCATTACAGTTATAGAGATGGGAGCTGTTGATCAATTTCAGCTGTCCGATCAAGAAATTGTGCTTCTCTGCGCTTCCCATAATGGAGAGCCTGCTCATACCGGGAGGGTTCAATCGATATTAACTAAGCTTGGTCTTGATTCGGCAGCGCTTCAATGCGG
>DASWUO010000317.1:0-6029 GCA_036401615.1 Bacilli bacterium
TAATTCTGCAATGAAACGACTCTCTTGTACGCCGTTTTTATCTAAAAAAGAAGAAGCCTGCAATAAGGCTTCGTGTATAGTCATTATAGGTCGTCTCCTTTATTATCCATGGAATCCGTCTGCGAGGCTAATGTTAAATTCGCTATGATTTCATCTATATCCCCGCTCAACACGGAATCCAACCGATGCAGTGTAAGTCCAATACGGTGATCCGTTACCCGGCTTTGCGGAAAATTGTAGGTGCGAATCCGTTCACTGCGATCCCCCGTGCCTACCTTGGTCTTCCGTTCCCCTGCATATTTGGCAAATTCCTCTTGCTGTATTTTATCAAAGATCCTTGCCCGCAGCACCTTAAGCGCCGAATCCTTATTCTTGTTTTGTGACTTTCCATCCTGACATGTAGCCACAATACCCGTTGGAATATGAGTTACCCTTACAGCCGACTTGGTGGTGTTAACGGATTGCCCGCCCGCTCCACTGGAACAGAAGGTATCCACACGAATATCGCTGTCACGGATGTCCACATCAACATCTTCTACTTCCGGCAGGACCGCAACCGTAGAGGTTGAGGTGTGGATTCGCCCGCCCGACTCTGTTGTAGGAATACGCTGCACCCGATGTGCTCCACTTTCAAACTTAAGCTTACTGTAGGCGCCCTTACCTCTTATCACAAAGATAATTTCTTTAAAACCGCCTAAATCGCTTGCGTTTGCTTCAAGAATCTCTGTTTTCCATCCCTGCACATCCGCATACCGGGTATACATCCTGTATAAGTCCGAAGCAAATAAAGCTGCCTCATCCCCGCCTGCTGCACCGCGTATTTCAACAATCACATTCTTATCGTCATTGGGATCCTTCTGCATCAGCATCAGTTTAATGTCAGCCTCAAATTGCTCTCTTTTCACAGAAAGCTCTTCAATCTCCATCTTCACCATGTCGCGCATCTCTTCATCAAGCTTTTCGTTCTGCATGGCCTTTGCGGCTTCTAACTCTTCCATGACCGTCCTATATTGAAGGTAAGCTGTATAGGCATCGTGAAGATCAGACTGCTCTTTGGAGTATTCTCTTAGCTTACTCGTATCATTAGAAACATCCGGATCGGACAGTAATTCACTTAATTTCTCGTATCTGTCTGCTAATGAAGAAAGTCGGTCTAGCATGTCATTCACCTCTTAAGTCTTTTGCTAAGCTTTATTATACTACACATTGAACCTGAAATGCATGACGTCTCCATCAGCTACCACGTACTCTTTTCCCTCAAGGCGCAGAACGCCCTTTTCTTTCGCAGCAATCATCGACCCCGCACTCACCAGCGCATCGTAACCCACTACTTCAGCGCGAATGAACCCTTTTTCAAAATCCGTATGAATCACACCCGCCGCTTGCGGTGCTTTGGTCCCCTTCAAGATCGTCCAAGCCCTTACTTCCTGAACGCCAGCAGTGAAATAAGTATATAACCCTATCAAACGGTAGGCCGCTTTAATCAACCGGTTTAAACCAGACTCCGTTAATCCGAGCTCCTCAAGGAACATCTCTTTGTCTTCCCCTTCAAGCTCCGCAATTTCTGATTCCACCTTGGCACTGATCGGCACCACTTCGGCACCTTCAACTGCAGCGTACTTCCGGACTAATTGGACAAAAGGATTCTCCTCCGCTGTCGCTACTTCATTCTCATGCACATTCGCAGCATACAGTACGGGCTTCATGGTCAAGAGATGCAGATCGCGAACCAACAGCCGCTCCTCTTCGTTTAGCTCCACACTTCTTGCCGGCTTATCCAGATAAAGTGCTTCTTTGATTCTCTCCAGGCATTCCACTTCAACTGCAACTTTCTTGTCACCGCCTTTTAAATTCTTGCGGGAACGCTCAATTTTCTTCTCCAACGAATCTATATCCGAGAGGATCAGCTCCAAATTTATCGTCTCAATATCACTGATAGGGTCAATTTTCCCTGACACATGGGTCACATTCTCGTCTTGAAAGCAGCGAACCACATGAACAATCGCATCCACCTCGCGAATATGGGCCAAGAACTTATTACCAAGTCCCTCTCCTTTACTTGCCCCCTTCACCAATCCGGCAATGTCCACAAATTCAAACGCCGTGGGCACCACTTTTTTGGGAACCACCATTTCCACAAGCTTATACAACCGCTCATCGGGTACCTCAACCACCCCTACATTCGGATCAATTGTGCAGAAAGGATAATTGGCCGCCTCCGCGCCCGCCTGTGTAATAGCATTGAATAATGTCGATTTCCCCACGTTGGGCAAACCAACGATCCCCGCCTTTAAAGCCATCTATTCCCGCTCCTTAAAATCAATAATTAAATTCCTTATTCATTATAAGGGTTCTTGGCCAAAAAACCTAGTACACTGCCGTCAGCTTGCAAAATAAAACAAACCTGCCATCATCTTAAACAGCTTTTATTATGTGGTGCATTAGTCTACTTGCCTTATAATCCCATCTAGTCTATGCTCTCAGTAAAGGGACAGCGATCCAAAAGCTTGGAATCGCATTTTATAATAAGGAAATTTGTGGGCAGACCCGGAGTTATCCACAGATTTATCCACAGCATGTTAACAAACGAATGAATGTTCTGTCATCCACGTGACAGGTTTGGGGTGATGAAATGAGCGAGAAGAAAGATGAACAGCATGAACCTTGGATGGGAGAGGCCATACAGGAAGCTCATAAGGCCCTTCAGCTCGGTGAAGTGCCCATAGGGGCCATTGTGGTATGGAATAACCAAATTATCGGCTCAGGCCATAACCTGCGTGAAACTACACATGACCCCACGGCTCACGCGGAGATGATAGCCATTCGGGAGGCAAGCCTCTTCCTGAATGCATGGCGGCTTCTAGACTGCAGGCTTTATGTAACACTGGAGCCCTGTCCTATGTGTGCGGGCGCCATTGTCCAAGCCCGTGTGCCGCAAGTCATCTATGGAACGCCTGATCCTAAAGCAGGCTGTGCAGGCACCTTAATGAATTTGCTGCAAGAACATCGGTTTAATCACGAAGCTGAGGTTATATCCGGGGTGATGCAGGAGGAATGCAGCGCTTTATTAACTCAATTCTTCCGTAAGCTGCGGGGGAAATCGTAAGTTTAATATTTCCAGTGTTCATTGGTTGGAATACTTTGTAATAGTTCAAATTCTCATCGTCTATCTTCCAATTTGTTTGACATGCCAATTTGTTTGGCTTTCGTTTGCACAGTAACATGTGTTATAATATCCTTTGTCGCGCTTCCGTAGCTCAGTGGATAGAGCAAACGTTTCCTAAACGTTAGGTCGGATGTTCGAGTCATCTCGGGAGCGCCATACCCTTAATCTCTGCGAAAATTGCCCATTACTTCCACTGTCTCACTTATGCTAACAAACGCATTAGGGTCAATTTTTTTAATAATGGGTTTTATGACGGCCAGCTCATAGCGGGTAATTACTGTGTATAATAATTCACGTTTTTCATTAGAATACGCCCCTACCCCATTAAGGACGGTTATACCCCTAATCAATTTGGAAAGAAATTCACTTCTCATTTGATCGCCAAAGCTAGTTACAATCAATAAAGATAATTTAATATGCCTAGTGTGAATGCGATCGATGAGTATACCGACAATATAGATGGATGCCATAGTATATAAGGCCAATTCCCAGTTGAACATAAATCCGCATAATATAACAACTATACTATTCATAATAAAGATCATCCCGCCTACAGGAAGATCTCTTGATCTTGTAAGAAGAAGCACAATAATATCAATACCGCCTGTTGTACCATAATTGCGTATGATTAGGCCAATGGCCGCGCCAGCAATAACGCCACCATAAACAGAAGATAGTAAAGGATCATCTGTAACTTCTTTTATAGGAATATATTGCATAGATAAGGCTGTGACTGTAACAGAAAAAATACTATTTATGATGAATCCCCTTCCTAATTTCAACCAACCCCATACTAATATCGGAATATTCAGAAGGATAATCCAAAAGCCCGCATTCATCGGTGTAAACAGTCCTAACATCATGGCAACTCCAGCTAATCCGCCGATTAACACTTCATGCGGCAACAAAAACATGTTAAAAGCAAAGCCGATAACAACTGATGAAAAAAAGATGATCAAGATCCTATAAACATTAATCATGCGTGTACTCCATCCTTAAATTAAATTTATAGCAAAAAGAACCCCGGTGGGGTCCTTTAACAAAATCAAAAATCAACTGCCTTCCCCATGATTTTGGCGGGAGTGATTACGATTTTTAACATCTTTGGAACCCGATAGAGGCTTATTGGGCTGTTTTATATTCTCTTCATTCTTATGGGTCTTTCCGGTTGGCGGGTTAACGGGTTGTGGAATATCCTTAGGCATGTTATTCCTCCTCTAAACACAATTGAGTTAGGCATGAGTAATTTCTTGAAGTATTTGGGCGCATTCATGAATATGTCGAACATAATCCTCAATTAATGTCTGAATAATCTCCGTATGTTCATCAATCGATCGATTTGCTCTATCCACATCCGAAAAGACCACTTTAACTTCTCTTGAATCCATGTAAATACAAATAAAGTCAAAGCCATATTTCGTATGTCCAGCGGTATCAATATGAATCCTTAGAGCATGTGGATCTTCTTCATCCGCTCTAACTTCTGCCCGATCCGTCTCATTTAATGTTGTCGGCAACATTCTTTGCCATGCATTAAGTAATTTTTGATCAATGATTGGTCTTGTTTCTTTACTCATCTCTGCCACCTCCACTTTATATTTTGGTTCAGTCGGCGGTTTTTTATTCTAAAGTTGGATTCAATTATATATGTACTTTACTCAGAAGCTGCTATATGAAGCAAAAATTTTCTGGAAAAGAAAAAAACCCTTGCGGTATGGCAAAGAGGGCGGGGTACTCGTCATTCATTTCATTCATTCATTATTCCGAGACTGCGAAGCGTATGCTAACGAAGCTTATGCTCCGGCGAACCCTTGTGGGTTCGAATCCCACCCTCTCCTAATACATAAAAAAGAGAGCCTTATCGCTCTCTGGGAATTCTATATATGGCGGAGAGGGTGGGATTCGAACCCACGGTAGAGTTACCCCTACGCTAGTTTTCAAGACTAGAGCCTTCAACCACTCGACCACCTCTCCAGGTGATGATGCTGTACGAATTAAACCGCCAACATTTACAGGTCGCAAAGAGCATTGTACCATAGGAACAAAACCAATTACAACCTCTATTTTTTGTTAATGGCCTTCACCTTATTCATATAAGGCAACAATACTTCCGGTATAATCACACTGCCGTCTTCTTGTTGATAGTTCTCAAGAATCGCAGCAACCGTTCGGCCTATCGCTAACCCCGAGCCATTCAAGGTGTGGACGAATTCCGGCTTAGCCTTGGTATCCCGGCGAAAACGCAGATTAGCCCTTCTTGCTTGAAAATCTTCGAAATTACTGCATGAAGAGATTTCCCTATAAGTTTGTGAATTGGGTAACCATACTTCGATATCATAAGTTTTGGCCGAAGAGAAACCCACATCACCAGTACATAAAGTAAGAACGCGATACGGTAAATTAAGCAGCTGAAGCACTTTCTCTGCATGTGAAGTCAGCTTCTCCAATGCGTCATAGGAGTCTTCCGGTTTAGTCAACATCACCATTTCAACCTTGTTAAATTGATGCTGTCTTATAAGCCCTCTAGTATCACGCCCTGCGGAGCCCGCTTCTGATCGAAAACATGCACTGTAAGCTACGTACTGTTTGGGTAACTCCTCGACCTGTAAAATCTCATCCCGGTGATAGTTGGTCACAGGAACTTCTGCGGTAGGAATCATGTAATATTCCATATCTTTGAGCTTGAACAAATCTTCTTCGAACTTGGGCAGCTGCCCGGTCCCCATCATACTTTCCCGATTAACGATCATAGGCGGCAGCATTTCTACATATCCATGTTCCGTGCTGTGCAGATCTATCATAAAATTAGCTAATGCCCGCTCCAAACGAGCCCCAAGGCCCAGATAAAAAACAAAACGCGATC
>DASWUO010000318.1:0-5282 GCA_036401615.1 Bacilli bacterium
TTATTCGTTTTGGCGGCTATTTTTTTCGGTTTAGTAGGTGGGGTTGGTTGGGCGGGTTTATAGGGTCAGCGTTGTTTTTGTTTAGCGGAACTACGATACTTTATTTTTATGTGATATCGCTTACATTGCCTTTCGAGGAACTATAGTACGCTATTAATTGAAATATAGAGAAGCTAACTCCAATTTACATCGAATAGCGAATCGTAGTTCCATTCAGCAATCATAGATATGTGAATCGAAAAAATAGCGTACTCCAGATCCGTAGAAAAACCGCCTAAGCTCTTAAGCCCCCTTAATTAAGCCAAAAGGACACAGTCGTGTCTGGTGTCTGCCAGAGGTTTCTTTGTTTTTTGGTATCCATTACAAGTTTATTTGGGATTTACAAAAAAAGGGTTGACCAATTGGGTATTTTGACCTATTATAAAATTCAAATAGAAGAAATTAACAGATAAAGGCAAAGTTCCTGAAAGGGAATGACGCAAAGCTATGGGTCTAAAGTCTTCCAATGACTATGACTGCCAGGCCGCCAAAGGTGATGTTCTCTAATCGTTTGTAAAACTATTAGCTTCATCTAAACCTTTTTACGCAGCCCTGTACAAGCTTTTTTTATCTTGTGCAGGGCTTTTTCTGTGCTTTTCGTAGAAAAAGATAGATTAACCATTTTACTAGATTCAGCAGGGGGAAATCATATGTTCCGTAAAATACTCATGGTCTGGCTTTGCTTCTCCCTCATATTCAGTTCGTTTTCGGCGGTGATTACCCCATCAGCGGCAGCGGCCAGTGATATTCCGCAGTTTCTGGATCCGGATTCGATCCTGAGCCAACTGCCGGGGCGGGCAGGCGGTTACTCGCCGCACATACCGAACCCGCTGCAGGGCATTGCGCCATCCCTGCCAAGCGGCACAAGCAATGGTGCACCTGCTTCACCCTTCGCAAACATGCCCCCATCACAGGGTCAGCTAGGGGATGGCAGTATGCCGCCTCAGCCGGAGGTAGACAGGCATCATTCAGTGGATATAGCGACAGGCCATCTGAAGTTGAAACTCGAAGATCTGGACCTGCCCGGAATCGGCTTTGGATTTAAAGCGGAGCGTACCTATGACAGTGCGAAAACCACTGCAGGCGCTTTTGGAATGGGATGGGACTACAATTGGAATTCCCTGCTGCGGATGTATGCCGATTTTGCCATCGGTGAATTCCGTTCGGACGGTACGGTGAACAGTTATTCTTTTTCCGTAGATGATCCTAATGGTTACATATTGAACTATGACGGCGACGATAAAGTCAATTATGAGCTGCATAAAGGACATTATGAGCCGGTCAACGGCGATACGCTGCAGCGTATCAGCCAGCACGAGTATGTCGTGACCAAACCGGGCGGCGCTAAGCTGACCTATTACGGCTACTACGCTCCTTGGAGATCGGGGCAGGATGCCAAAGCCGGCAAGCTGATCAAGCAGCAGGACCGTTACGGCAATACGATGTCTTTCACATACGATGCCAATGGATCGATCACGACGGTGACCGACACGGCAAATCGTACCATCTCCTTAACATGGGAGAATGGAGCCATCACACAGATCACCGACTCTAAGGGAAAGATACGTAAATATACCTATGACGGACACAAGCGGCTGATCTCGGCAACCACTCCGGCGGGCCGGGCAACAAGCTATACATATGATGGACAGAATCGAATCACCGGCATCACCAATGGCGAAGGCGGAGCGACTGCCTACACGTATAATGCAAACCATCAAGTTGAGACCGTCACCGACAGCAGCGGGGTTGTGCAGCAAACCTTGGCCTATAGCGGCAATACAAGAACAATAACGGATGCACTGGGTCATAAATGGATATATGGCACCGCCAATGAGAAAATCACTTCCCTTGAGAACCCGGCTGGCGAACAATTACTTTATACCTATGATGCGAATGGGCAAATAACGAAGATGGCGACCCCGCAAGGAACAGAAACCACCACCTACAACACCGACCAGAATCCAACTGAGAAAAGAGCCCTAAACGGGGGAGTAACGAAGACGGATTACCATCCCGTATGGAAGCTGCCGACCAAGATTACGCATCCGGACGGCACAACCACACAATTTGTTTACGATAGCCAAGGCAACATCAGCGAAAAGACGAATCCTGACGGGGTTAAAGCTTATTTTGGTTATGACGGCAAGGGCCAGCTCTTATGGATGAAGAACGGGGCAGGAGATCTGGTCAGTTTTGTATATGACCCGTTCGGTAACATTATCCGTAAAACGGACGCTCTGAACCATGCAACCCTATACGAATACGACATTAACGGCCGTATCACGAAAGAGTTTCCTCCTGGCCGTTCGGCCATCGAGCTGACTTATGACGCGGATGGTTTGTTGATTCGCAGCGATGAAGGACTTGGTGCGGTTACACAAATTCAATATGACGATAACGGCCTGCCTGTGAGAATCACGGATCCGCTGCAGAACACCGTTGTTTATGAAAGAAACAAGGAAGGCCACGCGCTCAGGATGATCGAACCTATGCAGCGTGTGACCGTTTATAACTATGACAGCATGGGGCAAATCAAGAAGATCCTCCACCCGGGATCCAAGTCCACCCTGCTTTCCCGGGATGCCTTGGGAAGGGTAACGGAAGTAAAGGACACGCAGGGCAGAACAACGAAGTATGGGTATGGCATTTTTGGCGTAACGAATGTGGAAGGACCGCAGGGAAAGGCTTCTTACAGTTACAATTTATCCGGCCGCATGAGTGAAGTCAAGGATCAAGAAGGACGCCGGACGAAGCTGTTCTATGATGTGATGGGCAGAGTCACTCGGGCAGTTGATCCGCTCGGCAGGGAGCGTTTGTTTACCTATGACGGCAGGGGCAGAAAATTAACGGAAACACAGCCGGATGGCACTATTTTGGAATGTAAATATAATGAATTGGGGCTTCTGACAGAGAAGAAATTTCCGGATGGACTTAGCATCCGATATGTTTATAACGCGGCTAGGCAATTAACGGAAACCATTCAGCGGGATGGGGGCATAAGCAAAGTCAGCTACGGGGCAAATGGCCAGCCGGATAAGGTGATCAATGCCTTAGGGGGCGCTGTAAGTTATGTTTATGATGAGCTGGGTCGTGTGAAGGAAATGACCGATCCGGGCGGCGGAAAGACCACGATGGCGTATAATGCGCTCGGTTGGTTGTTATCGGCCACGGATCCTCTCGGGGGAACGGTTGTTTATATGTACGATCCGGCGGGCAGGGTGACTTCGGTAACTGATGCGGAAGGCCAGGAATCGACATTCGCTTACGATCTGTTTGGCCGTTTGCTGCGCAAAACGGATGCGGAAGGCAGGGAGTTCCAGTGGACGTACCTGGATTCGGAGAATAAGACCGTCATCACCGATCCTGCCAGTCATGAGTACAGCTATTATTTTGATGAAAATAACCGAATGAACCGTTTTGTCAATCCATTAGCCGAAGAAACAACAATCGAGTATAATGCGCTGGGGCTTCAAGAGAAAATCATCAATCCGCTGGGGGAAGAGGTCTCGTTTGCCTACGATGCCGGCGGCAGGATGGTTGAACAAACCGACGCCCAGGGCGGTACCAGCACTTACGCGTACAATGACTTGGATCAATTCACGGAAATGGTGGATCCGCTCGGCCGCAAGACGAAGATGAGCTACGATGTGATGGGCAACCTTCAGAGTATTGAAGATCACCGAGGGCATCTAACAGAGATTGTTTATGACGCCATGGGGCGCAAAACTTCCTTGAAGAACGCTTTAGGTTTCGAGACAAAATGGGAATACGATGCTCTGGGGCAGGTCATTGGGATGACCGATGCTTTAGGCCATACCAGGGAAGTCGGCTATAATCCGCTTGGCAAAGTAAAGTCGCTGAAAGAAGCTGATGGCGCAGAGTCTGTTTTTGACTACGATATCTTAGGCAATCTTGTGAAGCGGACCGACCCGCTGGGGAGGACGACGTCATACGAGTACAATCGTAATGGACAAGCTACTGCGGTCACGGACGCTTTGAACCAAGTAACCACATATACGTATGACCGGACCGGGCAGCTGCTTCAGTTCACTAACGAGGCAGGAAATACAACTAAGCTACAGTACAATTTGCTGGGGTTGCCTGTCAAGAAAATCGATGTTTTGGGGCAGGAAGAAACGTATGTTTATGACGAGCTCGGACGGTTGACCCAATCGGTCAACCCGCGGGGTGCGGCAACCACCTTTGCATATGATGCCTTGGGCAGAATCACTTCCGTTAAGGATGCATTGGAACAAATGACGCATTACACTTATGACGCCCTGGGTCAGGTAACGGGAATAACCGATGCCTTGGGCTCGGAAACCAAGCTGAGCTATGATGCCTTGGGACGAATGTTGACACAAACCGACAGAAGAGGTCAAACAACCCGTCTGGAGTATGACGACGCTGCAGGTATCCAGAGAATCATGGACCCGATTGGCGGCATTACTGTACTGGAACAGGATGCGCTGGATCAAACCATCCAGGCAACGGATCCACTGGGCCATGTCACCCGTATGGAATATAACGCCGTCGGTTCGCCTTTTAAACAAATCGATGCTCTTGGAAATGAAAAAATTTGGGAATATGATGTACGGGGACAGCTTTCCCGGGCAATCGATGCCCGCGGGAACGCGACCCAATATGCTTACGATTTGGCCGGGAATCTGGCGAAAGAAACCAATGCCTTGGGCGCTTTTGTCGATTACACATATGATCCGTTGAACCGGATAAGCAGCATCATCGCACCGGATGGCGGCGTCCTTGGATACAGCTATAGCCCGGAAGGCTATCTGCTGCAGCAGACCGATGCGGAAGGAGCGGTTTGGAAGCGGGAGTACGATGCATTAGGAAGAGTTGCGGGAGAAGTCAATCCGCTTGGACACCGCGTGAGCCGTCAGTTTAACGAAACGGGGCAGGTAGTCAAAGAAATCGATGCTGCCGGAGCCGAAACCTTATTCGAATATGATCTTCTTGACCGGCTGACCAGACAGCAGAATGCCAAAGGAGCTGTGTGGCAGTACCGCTATGACGCTATGGGACAAGTGGTTCAAAGCGAGGATCCTGCAGGTGCCATTTACACATATACGTATGATAGGGAAGGGAACGTAGTATCAGAAACAGACCCGCTGCAGCGCACCAGCACGTATGCTTATGATGGTTTAAACCGGGTAAAAGAAGCGAAAGATCCTTTGGGTTATGGTTCCAAATGGTCCTACGATGCCGCCGGTAATATGACC
>DASWUO010000319.1:0-2396 GCA_036401615.1 Bacilli bacterium
TCCGCTTCCGTCTTGCGGATGACCATCCCGGAATCGACATACAGATCCACCTTCAGGTAGTTATCCTCATTTAAGTAAGCGGAAATTCCTTCCGAACCTTCGCCTTCCGTCATTTCTTCCACCATTTCATCAAACCCTATCAGATAAGTATCCAACTGGGTGGTTAGTGTAGTGAACAGAAACTCAACCATTAACGTCTTATTTTTCAAAAGATTAGTCATTAAATTCGGAGCTGCTGCTTTAGAAGGCGTTTCTGCCTCTTCGGAAGGTATGCCCGAGTCTTGCCCAGAAGATGTTTCAGTATCTTCTTCAATTGATGTTGACCCCCCTAGAATGCCACCCAAGGTATCCTCAAGAAGCGGTTGAATGATCGGCATTAGAATGTCATAAAGCTGGGACAGCATTTCCTTCAATCCAGCTTCATCTTCCCGAAGGCTAAGCAGCAACTTCTTCAATAATCCCACCAGCTCGGAGCCATAGATTTCTGTATGAATCTTATGCAGACTGATGGCTTCCCCATGGATGGTCTGGACTGCTGACTCTAATGTAATCTTCCCCGGATTCGGTAAATTATTGATTAGATACGTGCCTATACTCTTCATAAGCGCCCTGCTTTGAGCAGTTAATTTCTCTTGCATTTCTTGTAATTCTGCTGTGGCACCCATGTCTTCTATTGAATTGCTGAGATTGATCACAACAGGCTTATCCGCGCCTTCGAATTGAATAACCAATGCCTTGGAAGTAAGGCTTAAGTTAAAAGGAATTTTACCCTTGTTGAAGACGAATTCCCCGTCGGTAGATAAGGTCGATGCATCCTGCATCTTCATATTAAACAAATTCAAGCTGGATTTATTAAATAATTTCAGCAAATTCACATCATCCGCATCGGTTTCGTTTGCCGCCGCTTCCTCATCATCCAACATCAATTCTATCGACAGGCTCGCTTTCCCCTCGCTTGACAGAACATCCAAATTAGAAATTAAGGCTTTGTTGATGTCCAACCCGCCTATAGCTTGACAGCCTGCCAGAACAGTTAACACAACGATAATGAATGAAACAAATAAGGGCTTTCTCCGGTTCCACAACACAATCTCTCCTCTAATATGTATGTAATTGTATATCATATTCTAGAACAAGTTATATAGAATAGCAATAAAAAGCCACCCGTAACGGGCAGCTTAATATGAACAATAAAGGTCTAAACTATATGGTAATCCCAAAGGGATAACCTTGGGTAAAATTATAGTTTAACAACATTCTCAGCTTGAGGTCCGCGGTTGCCTTGAACTACATCAAATTGAACTTTTTGTCCTTCATCAAGTGATTTGAAGCCTTCGCCTGTAATTGCACTAAAATGTACAAATACGTCGCTGCCGCCTTCTACTTCGATGAATCCGAATCCTTTTTCCGAGTTAAACCATTTAATTGTACCTGTTTGCATTGTAAAACCTCCAAATAAATTTTTCTAACATACCTCATACAGCTTACGCCTAATAAGACGTGAAGTAAAGCCTTTTATAATATGTGATGTTAGGGAAACGATTATGCACTATTGTTACTTTTTTATTTTCATAAAAAATCTAGCCGCCTTTTGCAGCGGAGCAGGGTAATTGAGGAGATCCTCCCGGGTGACTACACGAAATAGAATCAATAAAAAAACATATAATACAAGAACAGAACCGCAAATTAACATAGATTGGACAGCGAAGTTGAGGGCCTGACCGGGGAATAGCCCCATCCCGTTTGTCCATGCCTGAATCCCTGCACCTGCCCCGGCCATAATGCCTGCCGCCGCCAAGAATCCAAACCATCTTCGACCCAGGAGGGTGATCTGTGCAGTTTTATTCAACTCTCTAAAATTCAACAGCATGGTGGCTATAAAACAAATTCCCGTAGCTGCCACAATGCCATAGATGCCCCACCACGAGGCGAGAACTAAGCTTCCTATGAGCTTCAAGCCAATGCCAACCGCTACATGGACTACGGTTTTCCGGGTTTTCCCAAGCCCCAACAACACTGCACCCGAGGTCATCATCATAATCTGAAACATAGCACAAACCGTGGATAATATAATGATCCATGTGCCCTCTGTATCACTGAATAACAGGCCGTTAATCGGTCTGGCTGCCACAGTAAGGGAGATGACTACAGGCAGCCCTGAAAGACAGGCGATTCTCAGTGCTTGTGAAGCTTGCCCGTTCACTTTCTCCATATTCTTCTGGGCATAGGCCGAGGAGATGACAGGTACAATCGACATACTCAAGGCAATAGCGAGAATAGGCGGAATCCCCGCCAAGGACTGGGCCCTCCCCTGTAAAATGCCTAAGATTTCTTGCGCTTTGAACTGGCCAAGGTCTCCATCGAGCAGGGCAATCACTGAGGAGGAATCAATCAGA
>DASWUO010000320.1:0-8453 GCA_036401615.1 Bacilli bacterium
AACCGCTCAAGGGCCTCCCTCAATGGCGGATCCACATCCAAAACTAGTTCTACCCGTTTGTCTATTGGCAAATCCAGCTTCTTACGGTAATCCTGAACCGCCCGCACTACTTCTCGCACCAAGCCTTCTTGCTCCAACTCCTTAGTAATCTCCGTGTTCAAAGCTACAGTAATCTGGTAACCGGAGGCGGACCCGAAGCCGAGCTTGGCTTGTTTCTCAATAAGTAACTCATCTTTTGTAATGTGCAATTCTTCAAATTCTAAAAATCCCTGATCCACAATAGACTTCGCCTGCTCCGGAGTAAGGCTGCGCAAGTAATTTTGAATCGCCCCCACTTGTTTCCCGTACTTTGGCCCAGCCACTTTCAAATTCAATTTCATCGAAAAATCGACAAATCCACTGTCGTTGTTCTCGATCCGGATTTCCTTGACGTTGATTTCATCTTTGATGATGTCTTGGTAGGCATCCAAATCAAATTCACGGTCAATGGAAATGATCATCTCTGACAAAGGCTGGCGTGTTTTAATGGCCGTTTCGTTGCGGATATTTCTGGCCAACTCCACAATTTGTCTGGCCGTTTGCATATTTCTCTCCAACTCCCGATCAATCATGGAGAGATCAGTTTCCGGGTAGTCGGCAAGATGCACACTGCCTTCCCCTCCTAAATTCCCATAGATTTCTTCAGCAACAAACGGAGTATAAGGGGCCAACACGCGGCTGACGGTTAACAGAACCTGCTGCAGCGTTTTATAAGCCGACACCTTGTCTTCGGTCATTTCACTGCCCCAGAAACGGTCACGGGAACGGCGAATGTACCAATTGCTCAACTCATCCACAAAAGCTTCAATGCCCTTAGCAGGGTTCAAGAAATCGTAAACATCCAATCCCTTTCGTACATCAATCAACAAGCTGTGCATTCTGGATAAGATCCAACGGTCCAAGTGATTTAACACGGCTTTTGTTGTATGTTCATCCGGCTTATATTGATCAATTGTCGCGTAGAGCACATAAAAAGCATGGGTGTTGACCAAGGTATCCACTAATTTGGACTTGGATTCCGCTACAATCTGTTTGGAGAACCGCTTGTTGTTCCATGGCGAGCTGTCCGAGAATAAAGCCCAACGAAACGCGTCCGTCCCGTACTCTTCGATGATCTCCCACGGATCAATCACATTGCCTTTACTCTTGGACATCTTCTGTCCATTCTCGTCAAGGACATGGCCGGTGGCAAGAACTGCTTTATATGGAGCCCTCCCGTTATAGAGGGTGGATACCGCTAGCAGGCTGAAAAACCAGCCTCTCGTTTGGTCAATCCCTTCGCAGATGATATCGGCCGGATATTGTTCCTGAAAAATTTGATCATTCTCGAAAGGCTGATGGTACTGGGCAAAAGGCATCGACCCGCTGTCAAACCAGACATCGATGACTTCGGAGGTTCTTTCCATGATTCCCGGGCATAACGAGCATTGCAGCTTCACTGCGTCAACATAAGGTTTATGAAGCTCCAAATCAGCAGAAATTGCCCCTGCCGATCTACTTCGCAAATCAGCATGGCTGTGAGGAGCATATTCCGCTCCGCAGTCATGACAGATCCATACATTGAGCGGGGTTCCCCAATAGCGGTTGCGGCTGATATTCCAATCAACCAACTCCTCCAGAAACTTACCGAACCGCCCCTCCCGAATATGCCCGGGGTACCACTCGATTTGATTATTGTTGACAATCAACTGATCCTTGACCGCGGTGGTTTGGATAAACCAGCTCTCCATCGCATAATAAAGTAAAGGAGATTTACAGCGCCAACAGAACGGGTAACTGTGTTCATAACGTTCTTTGGAATATAACAACTGACTCTCGGAAAGATACTTCACAATATCAATGTCGCAATCCTTCACAAACCGGCCAGCCAAGGCGTGAACCTCTGCAGTGTATCTTCCCGCACCGCTCACTACGGTCAACATATCCAGTCCATGCTGCCGTGCAGTCCTGTAATCATCCTCCCCATGAGCCGGGGCAATATGCACAATCCCTGTACCACTCGAATCGCTCACATAATCCGCTTCAACTACCCGGTAATTATGATCTGCCACATTCATGGCCACACCGGGGAAGACAGGCTCATAAAAAGCACCTACAAACTCAGCCCCCTTGTGGACCGATAGGATTTCATAGTTATCCTTGCACACTTGCTCCACCAAATTTTCAGCCAAAATATAAACCGTGCCCTCCTGCTTCACTTTGGCGTAATCAATATCTTTATTCACTGCCAAAGCAACATTGGCGGGTAAGGTCCAAGGAGTAGTCGTCCAAGCGAGGAAATACTCCCCAGTCTTGAGGCTTTTAAATTTTACCGTGGCACTGAGATCCTTCACATCCTCATACCCTTGCGCTACTTCGTGAGAACTAAGTGTAGTTTGGCAGCTCGGGCAGTAAGGACTGACCCGATGACCCTTATACAGGTAGCCTTTTGCATGGATTTCCGCCAAAATGTGCCATACACTCTCAATATAATCATTGGTTAACGTGATGTAAGGATCGTCCATGTCTGTCCAATAACCGATCGCCTCGGTTAACTCCCGCCATTGTTTCTCATAAACGAATACGCTGCTTTTGCACTTTTCCACAAACTCGGCGATCCCATAATCCTCGATCTCCTGTTTTCCCGAAATGCCCAGCTGTTTCTCCACCCCCAGTTCAACCGGCAAGCCATGTGTATCCCATCCCGCTTTACGGACCACCTTATGACCCTTCATCGTTTGATAACGGCATATAAAATCCTTGATTACCCGACCCAATACATGCCCGATATGAGGTACGCCGTTAGCCGTTGGAGGCCCTTCATAGAACACGAAGCTCGGCTTGCCTTCCCTTGATTCAATTGATTTGCGGAAAGTATCCTGTTCCTTCCATTGTTCAAGTATACGGAGTTCGCGGGTTCTGGCCTTTTCTTTGACATCAATTTTTCTCATCATCATCTGTCCTCTCCACTGTTTAGAAGTCCATTGCGGCGGGTAATAAACATTAATAAACATATTTTTGCCTGAAGTGCAGCATAAATACAAAAAAACCCGTCCCTGTAAAGGGACGAGATACACTCGCGATACCACCCTAATTCCATAAGGACACTCAACCGGGGCTGAATATCGTATTATGGCACCTTAGCCAACGTATACTGCTTAAACAAAGTCTGAATGAATTTGCTTAGTATTCTCATACGTGTTCCTTATAACGGTGGACATCCGGTAAAGCTTACTGTTAATTTCAGCTTCACTTCTCAGAGATGATGTTCAGTCAAACCTGTACATTGGCTTTCAGCGTTTTCGCCAACTCTCTGGGCTACAAGGGTTTAACCTACTTCTTCTCTTCACAGAATTATTATGAATACTTTTATTTATATAACTTTTTCCCTTAAAAAGCAACTCCCTAACGAATAGTATCATTAGACGATGTGTGCCCCTATTCTTTTTCCCCCAAAAAAATGAAAGGTGGTGCGAACTATGTCCAATAAAATTTCGGAGAATATAGACAGCCAAGAGAAACTCATTGAAACCTTGTTCGCCCTGTTGGACGATCAGGAAGCGGTTATCGAACAGATGGCCAAATTCATCCATAGCCGCCAGATGGCGGACGAATATAAGAAATTTATTGTGCAAGTACAGTCGCAATCGCGGCGCAGAGGGTTCCACATCGTTGAACGCAAGAAAGGGAGTTGAAGGGATATGGCCAGAATTATGATTGTGGATGATTCCATGTTTATGAGAGTGATCATGAGGGATATCATAGTAGGGTTGGGTCATGAAGTGGCAGGGTGAAACGGATGAAGGCCGTTAAGCGTATTAGAGAGTGTGGGTGGATTCGTCTTGAATTTATCAACAGACTACTATCGCTAATATCCATACTTACAAGCCAAAAAATTTTCAGGAGGTAATTGTGATGAAGTGCCCGGTATGCCAAGATGTAAGAATGAGGGAAGTGGACAAGAACGGTGTCCATATTGATGTCTGCCCCGACTGCAAGGGTGTTTGGTTAGACCGCGGGGAGTTGGAGAAATTGACCCAAAGCGTGCGCGAAGTGCGTAAGGAATATGATGATTTCTACGAGGAGCGGGAGAAATACGAAAGCCGGGATCGCACTGGGGATCGAGATCGGGAGAAAAGATACGGTGACAGTCAACATTCGGGCCCTCATTATCCGAAGAAGAAGAAAACCGTATTTGATGCCTTTGGTGATCTATTCGATTAATTTGTTGTTATTATGGAATAGATCATATAAACAGAGGATCATCGGAGGAATTCTAATTTCCTTGATGGTCCTCTATTTGGCGGAAAAACAATTTATTTGCATGATGGATCGATTTTTAAAATAAGGTCTCACTTAAACCCTATTGCAAAAAATTAGTACCACAATTCTGATTTAAGCTCCTTCTTAGACCTTAGATGTTCTAGACAACGGGAAAATAAAGGGATGTTAAACAATAGGTTCTTTTTGGGGCCTTATATGGCTATAACCTCTCGGGTCCTGTTGCATAGGGTCTTTTTCGAACCTTAAATATACATGCCGTCACTTCTCTTTGCCTTTATCTAACTGTTTTACAAGATCAGCTATCTTCTCATTCATCGGATTAATTTGGATATCTCTCTCAAGCTCCATAATTTTCTCCTTTAACGGTTCAACCACTGCCTTGATTTGTTCTTGTACTTGCTTTGCAACCTCTGCCTGAATGTCTGTGTTCTTCTCCAATTCAGCATACTCCCCATCCGTCGAACGAACATTTCCGTATATCCATTCTAACAAGATTAAGGCCGATAGTATATATAAATTTTATGTTGGAGGGAATCTGGCATGTCTTCGCTGGGGTCATATTGAACACTTACTTCTTGCCTTCCATCCAATGCGCTTTGCAAAAAATAGACACTTCTTGAAGTTCATCCTCCTCCAATTCCAGCTCAAGATACTGATCCGTATTTTTCTCAAAAATTTCGTATTTCATCAGCTCGTCCCGGCTTTCCTCCACAAGATAAATTGCCCTAAGGTAAATCCCGTTTACGGAATATAACTCATCATCCTCAGGTACTTCCAAATCCAGCAAAAACTCAAACCGTTCCCCTGTCAAAATGCCGAATGGATCCTTAATCAGCTCCACACTATAATCCGTAATGGTTAACATGTCATCCTCCCCTTCTGTATAACTCATTGTACCACCCTGCTTTGGCAAAATAAAACCGCCGCAAAAAGATTTATTCATGCGACAGCAAGCTTCGACAGCATTTTTGGAAGGGTTCCTGTAGGATGGGGATATCTTAAGAGATTACAAGATCAAAAGGAGCTATACTTATGGACCATAATCACGTCGTAGAGCAGAACAAGATGAATGAGGAACTATTGAACAAACCAAGGCTTACTATGAAGACCCTGCATAAGCTCATAATCGAACTTCAAGACGAGAACCTTCAATTGTCCCGGCAGATAGAGGAATTGGAGCAGCAGATTCAGGTGTTTCAACAGTTTCGGGTCGAGATAGCCACTGCTCAGGAGTCTCCGGTTCGAGCAGAACTTGAAGATATACCAGATAAGGGGACTAGCCCTATTTTGACGGCAAGTAAAGTTCAAGAGCCAGAGGTAACCAAACATTGGACAACATTAGGAACACTGGAGGAAACTTATCAGAGTTTCGATGTCACCTTCCCCATCTTGACACCGCGCTCTGAGAAGCATCCGGCTTTGAAGAAAAAGTCTTTTTTCAGGCGGTCTTAAGGAGGTTGCGGGTATGCAGAAGATTCCCCGCATTCGTAACCTGCTGTTTTTTGTGCTGTTTGCCAGTGTTATAGACAGCCTGTTAACCGACTTCGGATTACGCCTAGGCGCCATTGCCGAAACCAATCCCTTGATGAAGATGGTCTATGACCATTCTCCCGCCAACTTCTACTTTTGGAAAATCACCATAACTGTGCTAGCTTTTATTTTCCTGTATGTCCTGTATCGAAAACACAATATAACACCTGTCATTTACTTCGCAATCTACGGATGCTGCTTGATTTATGCGGCTATTCTTGTTTTTCACGGCGTTTGGCTTATCTTGTATTTGTAGTTAACGGTTGATCTCGTATAGGTAAAATCACCTTGTGCCATGGGTGGATTTATCTTGAGATATCGGATGGGGGCTTTCCACAATAGTTGAAACTGTTGGATTCTTGATTCCAGCCTGTATGGCCTTATTCAATTCGTGAATTCCGACGGCAACCATGCTGACAAATAAAATTAACATGAGACAGAGGACCATCTCCATCATATGGTGTTCGCGGATATATTGAATTTTTGCTTTACCTTTGAGTTTACCGAACTCTTCCTTTTGCATTGGAGTGAAACCGATTAAGTAGCGATACGCCTCATTAATTACCGCAAAGATTGGCTCTCCTGCAGACGGCTGCTCGTCTCGGGCCAGCCGTTTGTATCTTTTCACCAATATATAATAACGGTCCTCAATCTCCTGAAACTTGGCTTCCTCCGGAACACCAAGCACTAAACACGCATCCCTGCGATCCTGCATAAACATTCCCCTCCCTTTATTTAACTAAAGGGTTTGCAAACGGGGGTCATATTATGCATTGAAATGGCTCATATGCGAAAGACTAAACTACTTCTCAATACAATAAAGCCGGCTGGTTTCTTCCCAAATTTCATCCTGCTCTAAACCAATGAGTCCGATCTGCTCAGCAGGCAGCTGTGAATACGGGGCATTTACTAAATTGATCTGGGGCTCCGGACAGAAAAACCCCGGTTGAGCGTTATTGTTCCATATCATCCACTGCTTATAGGCCGCACCTACATCATAGACGAGGGTTGCACGGTTGAGATGATCCGTTAGCTCCATGCGGTTGCGCCCATTCTGGAGAGCTGCCGTATAATGGTTATCCATAGATTCAAAGAACGGGGAGATTTCTCCGGTTTTCATTTTGCTTTCCCCATCGCTTAAACCTTGAAAGGATCCTGTTGGCAGCATTCTGTCGTTCATCTCCCATCGTTCTCCGATCGTAAGCTTGAACCGGTAATCCTGGACAGAACTGTTCTGGGCGAATGGCGCATTCACTGTCGTATGAAAAGCCAGCAGGCAGGGCATTCGGTCTTTTCCGTTATTCTGAACCGTGACGTGCTGCAATAGTCCAGATTCGCTCAAAGTATAGCGTAGTTTAATCGTAAAGGTAAACGGAAAATATTCATAAACCGAATGACCCTCTGTAACTGACAGCTTCAACCCCACCCTGCTTTCCTGCTCATCAGCACTGAAGAATTCAACTTCCCACGGAATGTTATGAACGAACCCGTGAAGATGGTTGCCTGTGCGGGCTTCGTTAACGGGGAATTGATAAGTCTTGCCCTCCCAAGGAAATTTGCCGTCTTCATAACGGTTAGGGGGAAATAATACCGGAATTCCATGAACATACGGTGTTTTCTTGAAAACCTCCATTTCCTCCATAGCCGGTTCCCTTAAAAAATGAAATTGCCGCTCCTTGTCCCGGAAAGCAATCAAATTGCCCCCGATCTCCGGAAGGACAATGGCTTCATATTTCCCTGCCTGCAAATAAATGGCGGATTCATCAAAGTATGTACCTTGATAGGACTTGTTGTTCATCGTATGCCTCCTAGAAATGTTCTACACTATATTATAGGTGAAGTTAGCTGCTTTGGACAATGGAATTTCGAAATCGATCTTTAAGATGAATTCCCCTCCAGAAATTTCAGTGTACTTTCGATATTGGATTCCATGATGTCCCGCGCGAGCGCTTGGTTGGAAAAGCCCCTCTAGCGATTACTTCAATTACGTACAAGTGTTCTGTTATTTTAGATCAAACAGGACTTACCCAATTAATGGATATCAATCCCGATTGGTTTGAAAATCGAACCATTTCACACTAAATTATGTGTTTTATATAGGTTTTATACCGGGTGATTGCATAATAATGCCAACTTCAAGAACGAAACTGCCATGATATTTGTCCTAAATCTGTGATCCCATTAGTTATTGCAAAGTTATGCTCTAACGGAGAATCACCGATCCTTGTTAGGGCATGAACTTGCTTTATCTGCCTTTAAGGAGACTAATGTATCTATATTATTGCATAACCAATCGTGGTTATTGCCATACTTCGCCCTAAGTTCCCAACATGGCTATTATTTAATTATAATTGGGATATTTATCCTGCAAGTGGGTAAGTCCTGATAGGTGCATAGTCTCCCACTGAGCCCACATTTCCTCCGGGTTTAACTCATAAATTTCACTTTCCCTAAACATGAATTGATGCATAATAAATTCCCTGCGAATCGTTGCGAAATCCCAGCGGAACTGGGGTGCGTTATATTTGTTTAATTGCTCGTTTTCTACTTTCGCGGGAACTGAAGTGCGTTATTATTAGATATCGGGGCTTACAAGGGCTAGAAGTAGAGAATAACGTCCC
>DASWUO010000321.1:0-10526 GCA_036401615.1 Bacilli bacterium
CTTTTGGTTCCATATCCGACGGAACCGGTCCGAATGGAGTTGCGGCTGGAGAAGGCCCTAACAGCACCGGTGCCAATTATGAATATGGCAGTCCGCCAATGCACCATAACATCATGATGACTAAAATCATGTGGACCCAAGACACTCGGTTTAAGAGTCAAATGAAAGGCTATATTAGAAATTGGGCTATCGACTCCGCAGGTTATGTTTGGTCATGGTACAATAATCCGCGTTGGGATCCAAGCGGGCACAACTCATTACATTTGACAAATAATATTAATTACATTAACGCTGTTTATAAGATCATCGCATGGGAAAACAGCATTGATTTCTTGAACCAGGTAGATGGGGATACAACGGCAACAGGAGATGTTTCGTCTGGTATGACGGTCGGGCAAAAGGTGGATGCCGCGATGAATTATATACTGAATTCATTAAATGGTTCCAACGGTTTGATGATTATTTATCATTCCGAAAATACAGGCCGGGCAGGCGCGGAACCGAGCAATTATTGGGATCAGCTTCCTTTCGGATATAAAAGCGCTTATGAGAATATTTATTATTACCAATCCTTGTTGGCGATGAGTGGGATTGAGTCGATGCGGGGCAATACAAGCAATGCCACGTACTATGCTAATCTTGCTGCTACCGCGAAAACTAACTATGATAGCACTTTCTGGGATTCCACGAAGAAGAGATATATTTCGACACAAGATATAGATGGTGTACGATGGGACTTCGGGCATACCTTTGTCAGTCTTGAAGCTCTCGGGAATGGGCTCGGGACTAGTACCAAAGCTGCCGACATCTTTGACTGGCTGGATGGAAACCGCACGATATCCGGGGACACATCAACTGGAGCAGATATTTATAAGTTTGGATTTGCTCCCAGGATTAGTACGGTAGCACTCGAAAACAACAATCCCAAATGGTATAATGGAGGAACGAATTCCAGTAATTTTGGAACATTTGGTGAGTGGCTGGAAAACGGAGGTGCAGATTTCTTCATTTCATTTTATGATATCATGGCAAGGGCCAAGTATAAGGGTGCAAATAATGCCAAAGCAAGATTCGACGATATTATGAAGGAATTTGCGATTGATGAGATTAGAAGGGATCCTGTCGGAGCAGGTACTGGACAAGCATTTAAGCATGGAGTCATAGGGGAATATCCGGAAAGCGGTCTTGTCCCGGCAGCATTCCTATACGCCTTTATGGGAGTCGATGCGACGAAGGACGGGTTGATGATCTATCCTAATCTCCCGACGGATATGCCTTATGCCGGAGTCAAGGATCTAGAATATGGCGGGGTGCTATATAACATGACTACATGGGATAATCAGGTGATCATTGAAACGGCCGACGGAGGAACCGGGACATTGAAATTTAGAATCGGAAATCTCACAGCCAGTTCTAATTATACGATCGAAAACTATAACTTGGATAACAGTACAAATACGTCAAGTACTGTAACCACCAATGCGAGCGGTGAAGTGACTATAACCCAAAGTGTAGCTGGTAACAGAAGGTTGGTGTTCTATGCCCAAGGCGCAACACCCGTGGTGACTCCTAATGCCGTTCCAGCCCACACACCGGGGATGATTATCGTTGATAACGATGATTATGGGTTTAGTTTTTCTAAGCATGAAGGTCCTCAAGTCTATTACAATGATTTAATTGCTGAAGCCCAACCGATGTTTCATGGAGATGAACGGTACATGGCGGCTGGAACTGGAAGCGGTTATGGGGAATTCAGGCCAACGATTAAAACGCCCGGAAAGTATCATGTATATGGATACTGGACGACACACTCGAACAGGGCCACCAACGCTCCATATACGATTTATTCCAATGGAACCAGCCAAACGGTCAGAGTCAATCAAGAACAGAACGGCGGGATTTGGAACTATCTGGGTACCTTTTACTTTAATGCCGGGAAGTCCGGTTTTGTAAGATTAGGTGATGACGCCAACGAAAATGTAATGGTGGATGCCGTGAAATTCGAATTGGATAATACAGGAAGCATCGATGACAATATTACGGGAACAGGAACCGACCAGTTCAATTATTCCAGCGGGTGGACTCTATATAGCAGTCCAACTTATGGATTAAACAATGATACAATGCATTACAGCAATACGCTTAATGCCGATGTCCAAGTTAAATTTAGTGGAACAGGGATCACACTGTATAGCCAAAGAGATGTTGACAAAGGAATTGCTGCCGTTTCCATTGACGGAGGAACAGAAACACTGGTAGATCTGTATTCAACCACCACGCAGGGAAGTGCCGCGGTCTGGAGCAGCGGGACTTTATCCTCAGGTCCGCATACGTTGAAGGTTCGTGTGACCAATACGAAAAACGTCAGTTCGAACTATACGTTTATCACGGTAGATAAAGTTGTTGTAACCCCTATTGCAGACGACAATATCACAGGAACAGGAACCAACCAGTTTAATTACACCACAGGTTGGACGCTCATTAACAGCACTGTGGACGGACTATTCAATCATACTTCGCACACAAGCAACACCTTGAATGCTAACGTGCAAGTTTCATTTTCCGCATCAGGGATTACATTGTTCGCCCAGAAAGGCCCAGACAAAGGGATTGCGGCCGTTTCCATTGATAACGGAACAGAAACGATGGTAGACCTGTACTCAGTCACGGCGCAAGGAAATGTGGAGGTATGGAAGAGTGGCGTACTTACTTTGGGCACTCACACACTGAAAGTGCGGGTGACCAATACGAAACATGCCAGCTCGAGTAATACGTATGTCACAGTCGACCGGATCGGTCTTGTCACCACGACGGATGATAATATTACTGGAACGGGTGTCAACCAAGTCAATTATATCAGCGGTTGGACCTTGTATAACAGCTCAACCCTGGGTTTATACAACGATACCATGCATTATAGCAATATCCTAGATTCCACAGCGCAATATCAGTTCAACGGAGCTGGGGTCACACTTTACAGCCAGAAAGACGGTGATAAAGGGATCGCCGCAGTCTCCATTGACGGAGGAAGTGAAACGTTGGTTGATTTGTACTCGAGTACCCATCAAGGAAGTGTGGCTGTTTGGAGCAGCGGTACGCTCTCTCCCGGTACGCATACGCTGAAGGTTCGTGTGACAGGCACTAAAAATGCCAGTTCTAACAATACGTATCTAACGATAGACCGTATTGATGCGAATCCTTAAATAACAATTGAGATTAAATTATAATTTATGACAGGCATACTGAAGGCAGGCATATAGACAGCCTGCCTTCAGTATGTGCCATTTATTCAATAAGTAGAAACCGGCACTTCAGAACGCTCCTCAGCTTGGCTGATTTCCTTAGTAGAATGGCTGATATGCCGAGAAAAAGAAGCGAATTAATCTTATTATAAGAATGAATATTCAAGTGAAATGAAAAGTGATTGCGATTACACTGCCCTCTGCAGAAGAGGATACTTTGACAGAGCGACTGTTACCGAGCAGAGCGGATTTACTACTCCGGGATTGGAGGTGATGCGATGAAGTAAGCGCAACATTGGTTCCTAATGTATAAAGGGAATTATTGCTTAACAGTTTACAAAAAATTCAAGGAGGGTTTGAAATTGAAGAAGAACAAATTTAGGTCAATCGGAATCTGTTTCATTGTATTTATGTTCATGTTTGTCACCGCTTGCTCTAATAATCCAGAATCCACTGATCCAACAAAGAATGAAACAACAGCGCCAGATAAGAAAGAGACTCCTGAGCCCGTTGCCAAAGCTGATCCATTTGGTAAATATGACCCGCCGATAGAAGTGACAACGGTGAAACAGACCACGCCTGCGGATGTATATGCTCCGGGAGACAGTTTGGAAAATAACATTTATACAAGAGGACAACTGGATGAATTGGGGATCACGGTAAAATATAAATGGACAGCAGATTCCAGTGTGTACGCTGACAAGCTTAGTGTGATGATAGCATCCGGTGATATCCCGGATTTCATGCAGGTTAGTCCAGTCCAGTATAAACAATTGTACGAGGCAGGATTATTGCTGAATTTGGAGGACATCTATCAGGAATATGCAGCGCCCATAACGAGAAAGCTGATTGAGGAAGATGGAGGGAAACTCCTTGACTCCGCCCGGATTGATGGAAAGTTATATGCACTGCCGTTTAATGATGATGGTATGAATCAAGCTCCAATGCTGTGGGTTCGCAAGGATTGGTTGACAAACCTTAACTTGCCCGAACCGAAAACAATGGATGATGTGATTAATATTGCAAGAGCATTTAAAACGCAAGATCCGGATAAGAATAAAATCAATGACACCTTTGGACTCGGATTGAATCCGACGGATTATAGGGGATTTGTGAACGGATATCATGCCTATATGGGTATTTGGGCAAAGGGTCCAGACGGTAAACTTGCCCCAGGATACATTCTGCCAGAGATGAAAACAGCTTTGATGAAATTGCAGGAATTATTTAAGGAAGGCTTAATCGATAAGGAGTTTGTGGCTAAAGGCCAGGGTAAAGTGTTTGACGATGTCGTCGCAGGTAAAATAGGGATTTATTTTCAACCATTCTGGGCCCCGTTTTATCCTTTAGTCACTTCATTTCAAAAAGATGGCGCACAATGGCAGTCGTATCCATTGGTTTCTGCAGATGATCAGCCGGTGAAATCGGAAACTTTCAGCGGAGGTCTCCCGATATTTAATGTAGTCAGTAAGAATGCCAAAAATCCGGAAGCTGTGATTAAACTGTTGAACTTCTTCGCTTCCAAAACATTGGCAGAATCAACAGAATTTAATAACGATTATTTATACACCGCAGAAGGTGTACAAACTTATAGCGGATCAAACATTTATATGTGGCCTATGAACAAAAACTTGAAAACCTGGAGGGCTATGAAAGAGGCTTTCGATTCTGGAGACACCTCTAAGCTGAACCCGGAGGATTTATCTAATTATAAAAAAGTGAAAGAATATTTAGATGGCAATAAAGATCAATATCCATTAGGAGCGATCTTCTCGCCTGCCGGTTCTTATTACACCCTGCATCTTATGACAGATCGGGATGGATTTTACTTTGATGAATTTTATGGCGTGCCTACCGATACAATGAGTGATAAAGGCACTGTGCTCTCTGACTTAAGAGATCAGGTTTTCCCGAAAATTATTATGGGTGAATCTTCCATAACAGAATTTGATAAATTCGTGGAAGATTGGAATAAGCTTGGAGGCAGTAAAATGATTGAAGAAGTGAATGCTTGGTATGATGCAAAACAAATTAAAAAGTAAGATATAGACATGAAGATCGTACGGGCTTATAAATTATATAAGCCCGTCTGTGTCTACAATTATCCATAGGGGAATTTAAATGAAGAATAAACGAATGTATGTTTCAAACAGGCCGCTGCATACCATGATCCTTCCAGGTCTGATTCTAATAATGATATATCATTATGGTCCCATGGCTGGTTCGGTGATGGCGTTCCAGAAGTTTATTCCGGCCAGAGGCTGGTTTGATTCCGCCTGGATAGGATTTGATAATTTCCGGTATGTTTTTGATCTTCCTAATTTCTATCAAGTCCTTTGGAATACTGTATATATTGCTACTATGAAAATTATTTTTGGCCAAATTGTGCCCATCGTAACTGCCCTCTTATTGAATGAATTACGAATCATGTTCATTAAACGGACCATTCAGAGCTTGATCTATTTACCGCATTTTTTGTCTTGGGTGATCTTGGGCGGAGTCTTAATTGATATACTTTCCATAAATGGCGGATTGGTGAATCAATTACTCGGTTTGTTTGGAATAGATCCTGTTTACTTTCTGGGGAATAATGAAATTTTTCCTTTTATCTTGGTCATTTCGGATGTGTGGAAAGAATTTGGTTTTGCTACAATAATTTATTTGGCGGCGCTTACCAGCATTAATCAAACATTATATGAAGCGGCTGTTGTGGATGGAGCTAACAGATTGCGGCAAACCTGGCATATTACTTTGCCCGGTTTAACTCCAATTATTGTTCTTTTGGCTATTCTTAATTTAGGGAATATACTCAATGCCGGATTCGAACAAGTCTTCAATTTATACAGTCCGGCCGTATACGAATCGAGTGACATCATCGATACACTTGTATACAGAGTGGGATTATTACAAGCCCAATATGCAGTAGCTACGGCGATCGGACTATTTAAATCCGTCATTTCTTTCATTTTAATCTCAATTTCTTATTATTTAGCTTATCGGTTAGCCAACTATCGCATCTTTTAGTTAGGGGTCGTTTCCTTTTGGTAGAAAAAAAGTCGATCAGCACATCTATATTTGTTATCTGCAATTACACTTTTTTACTTTCAATGGCTATATTGTGCTTGATTCCGTTAATCCACACATTGGCCATATCTTTTAGTTCCAATGTCGCTGTAGTTTCAAGTCAGGTGATCTTATGGCCTGTTGATTTTACGTTGGACTCCTATGATTATGTATTGAAAAACAATCAATTTACGCAATCGCTGCTTATAACAATGAAAAGGGTCGC
This sequence comes from Bacilli bacterium, assembly GCA_036401615.1. GTDB lineage: Bacteria > Bacillota > Bacilli > Paenibacillales > DASWUO01 > DASWUO01. The sequence continues at coordinate 6,532 of DASWUO010000321.1, forward strand.
TCTTGGTATTATAATCAATATGTTTTTAACTATGCTTATTGCTTATCCTTTGTCCAAAGAAGCAAAAAGCTTTAAATGGAGGACTGTGTATGCGTGGGTATTTGTCTTCACCATGCTTTTTTCGGGAGGTTTAATTCCCGTTTATATGGTGGTTAGGGCTACCGGGTTGCTGGATTCAATATGGGCTTTGATATTGCCCGGTGCTGTTCCCGTGTTTAATGTTGTATTGCTGCTAAATTTCTTTCGAGGTCTGCCGAAAGAATTAGAAGAAGCCGCCTTTATAGATGGAGCGGGTCACTGGGTCACACTATGGAAGGTGTACGTCCCCTTATCTGTACCAGCATTGGTGACGGTTGGATTATTTGTTATTGTAGGGCATTGGAATTCTTGGTTTGATGGAATCATATATATGAATTCTTCGGAAAACTATCCATTGCAAAGTTATTTAAGAACCGTTGTTGTAGAAAGAAGCATGTCCAGCATCAGTTTTAGTGATATTCAAAAAGAAGTTGGCAGGATTAATGACAGAACGTTAAAAGCAGCGCAAATATTTCTCGCTGCCTTACCTATTCTCATCCTTTATCCTTTTCTGCAAAAGTATTTTATGAAAGGGATCGTATTGGGGAGTGTGAAGGGATAGCATAACCTACTATAACAACAAAACGTCTCAAGCCGTTTTTATATGCGGTTTGAGACGCTTTGTTAATTTTTGGGGCTCGTAGTATGTATTGTATTCATAAACTGGCAGCAGAATTGGCCTTCTTTTGTTTCCACTCGGCCATCCGTTTCTTCACTGATTGGAAATTATGCCGCTGCTCTGCAGGCATAGTGGGGGTAACCGTTAAATGAAGTTCTTGGTTCACTTCTATGACTTTTTGGAGAATTCTGTCCAGAAAGACCTGCAGGTCCTCTTGTTCACCATGAAGCTTCATTAACTCCTTGACCCATCTATTGCCGTATCGTACATGATTCGTTTCATCCGCTAAATCAAACCGCATTAATTCGACCAACGCATCTGACTCTCCTGCATCGTCTGCCAATCGTTCTAAATAATCCGGTTTCATGGTGAATACTTTAGGTTCAAATACGCAAGCGATCAAAGCATAACGTTCGTGAGGCTTGAGCTTCATGATCCCCATATAGGTACCCACGGCAAACTCAAATTCTTCGGGTTTAAAGTCGAACATTTGTAACAACTTATACCCAAATTCAGAATGTCTTGCTTCATCCCAGCTGTGCCGGGCCAGATCATAATAAAATTCCCAAGGCATCCCTTTCATTTCATAAAACAAGGTGGGCAGTACTTCTGCAGCATCTATTTCATTATATAACCAGACAGCCAACACAACTCTCTCAATATCCACTTCCCCTTTTAACCTGACTTGAGGATCATACCCTGCGATAGGTTGAAAATGATAATTAAGATGAACGTGTTCTTCGCGGACTTGTTGTTCGGGGGGGTGATAGGTTTGACCTGCATGGTGTCGAAGATTGCGAATCTCATCTGCCTCGATTTGACCGTATATGCCACCTGCGCTATCCAGAAGATGTTGAATGTGCTTGGCCCAGACAGACTTCTCGACAGCCCAACGGTCAAGAGAACCCGGAGTGCCGTAAGTTGCTTTCATAAAGGTTAACCCTTGATCGATTTGTTGATTTAAAGTTTGATCTACATCTTTCAGTATGAATATCGTGGGTCTGTCCGGTAGTTCATTGGATGACAAGGAATAAGCCCTGTAAGCATCCCGCACAAAGGGAAGGAGTATGGTATAGAGCACTTCCAGAAAAGGTTTGTCATCTGGGGCAAACAAACATTCATCAATAATGGACTGAAGCGCTGGGGTCAAGAGCCCATCAGGTTTTCCTCCAGGCATTTCCGTTAAACGTTTTCTGAGAACATTCACATGTTCTGCCCACTCATACTGATGCCGTGCCACCATATATTTGGCTTCCAAATGCGGCAGCCTGCAGATCCAACCCCCCGTCAAACCCAACAATGCCCTTTCAAAATACATGATTTTACGCAAATCGTTGGTCTGTGGAATTCTACGAAGCTCTTTATAACTCATCTTAATTTATACACTCCCAAAACAAATATAGTAGTATCATCATACTATATTATTATAGTTCTGTCTATTTAGAAAAACATTGTCTGATATCCTTATTAGATTACCTAATTTACCAATATTACATCAGTAAAAATGAGTATAATGTAATTGCAGTTACCGTTCAAATTTCATGTCTTCATACTAGAAAAGAAGCGGCGGCAATCAGGTAACCATCATGATAGTTCTGCAAAAAAGAGGAGGAACAGAATGAACAGTCTGGAGAGAAGTCTGGATGGAAAATTGATTGTTGTAACAGGTGCCGGGAGTGGACTGGGTAAAGCGATTTCAATAGGATTGGCAGGACATGGCGCGGTTGTCGTATTGGTCGGACGCAGAGCTGCCAAATTACATGAAACCCAAGCATGGATTGAGTCGAGCGGTGGGAAAGCATTCCCTATAACAGCAGATGTAGGAAATCCTGATGATGTCGAAGTGATGGGAAGAAAAGTGTTAAATGAATACGGAGTCCCGTCAATTGTCATCAATGGCGCTGGCATCCACGGCGAGATGAAGCAAATTAAGCAAAGCAACCCTGCAAAGTGGATTGAGACATTTATGATTAACACGGTGGGAACCTATCTCGTTTGCCGAGTCTTCATAGAGGAAATGATAAAAAGCAATCAATGGGGACGAATTATTAACATATCCTCTGCCGCTTCACTACATCCACCAAGTGGTTTGAACAGCGCTTATGGTGCGAGTAAGGCGGCCTTGAACCATTTTACAAGACAGTTGGCAGAGGAACTAACGTGTACTGGTGTTACTGCAAATGCCATTCACCCAGGAGAAGTGAAAACTGAAATGTGGGCGGCAATCAGGGAGGATGCGATAGCTACCAAGGATAGAAACATTCTCAATTGGGTTGAAATGGTTGATCAAACAGGCGGGGATGCTCCTGAAAAAACAGTGAAGCTTATTCTGGATCTTATAAGAGCGGAATCTGACCCTATTAATGGACAGTTTCTATGGATTGAAGATGGAATGCAAGAGCCGATTCCAAGTTGGAACCCGGAAAGTTCCCTACTGGGAGCCGTATGGATGGATTCTGAACAGACAGTGGAGGAGTGAGGCAGGAGATGCCGGATTTACAAGAGCATATAGACGAATTTAATAAGCAGGGATTTACTGTATTTCGGGAAGCTATTTCGGATGCCTGGGCAGATCAGCTTCGAAACGGATTATTGAAATATCTTAAAGAACCACACCAGCCTGGGCAGGGGGAACATTTCCGAACCCGTATGTTTGAGCGTGGAGAAGCATATGTTCGTTTGATTGAAAATGCGCCCATCGTTGATTTTGCTGAGTCCTTGCTGGGAAACAATTGCCATATGTTTTGTATGAATGCTTTTGTCACGCCAAGAGATCAGGGCATCTCCGGCTGGCATGTGGATGAAGATTTATTTCTTCCGATCCCGCCGGATGCAGAGCTTGATCCGAGAATTCAAATTCCTACTTACTTGGTGACTTGCATTTATTATCTGGTCGATGTAACAGAAAATATGGGGCCAACCCAATTAGTGCCCGGCAGCCATCGAAGCGGTCAATATCCTTCTCCGAATCATGATCTTCCCAAGTACAAAGATCAAGGGCCTATGACAATCCTGGCTAAGAAAGGGGATTGTTTGGTTTTTTCCGGACAGGTCTGGCACCGGGGCTCCAAAAATCAGAGCGACCATATCCGTGCTGTTCAGCAGGTAATGTACGGAAGGAGATGGGTATCGCAGCGGTTCTGGCCGTTTATCAATTATGTTATGCCGCAGGAAGTCATAGATTATGCTGCGGGGAATAAACGGCTTACCCGTTTATTAGGTTTCCACCAACACGGTCCTTACGGGTGATGGAAATATACACACGACGTTTGTTCAGTTAATCTTATTTCCTTATAGG